>CAMOHF010000094.1 GCA_946614685.1 uncultured Clostridia bacterium
TTCCCGCCGCCTCTACCGAGTCGGTACCTTCCTTCAGTTTCATCTGAAAGACCGTCATCGTGTAGAAGGGTTCCGTGTCATCCATCCCCAGTTTTCTCTGGGTCGCCTTCATCTTCTCCTCGGCCTCGTTTCGCCAGCGCTCGTACAGGGACGGATCCACGTAAATCGTACCACAGGCACTGCCCAGGATATTCTCAAAGATGCCGGCCACCTGGAATGTGTAATACTTGTCATCCACCTTCATGTCAATGCTGTCGCCGAGCTTCGCCTTGAACAGATTCGTATTGGAGTAAACAGATATGTAGATCGGATTCTCGAATTCCTCATCCGAGAGTTCCACAAAATGGGGCGCCTCAATATCACCCCAGCCGCCGTAAGGTTCCACCAACTGCGTGTAACTCTTGGAGTCATATGCATTCTTTGACTCGCCGTCCGCAGCGTCACCCTTTTCGACGGTAAATGTTTTCTGCACCGGATAAGTCTTCTCGTAGAATTCAATATCATCCGACGTAGAAACAATCTCCTCGATCGCTTCCTTGTCCGCGGGCTTTAATGCGCTTAAGACCACCATGTCGGACAGGTTGTAATCATCAACCTTCTGCTGGTGAAGTCCGCTGTAGCCGAGCAGGATCATAATTCCCGTGTGCAGCATAAAGACCGACAGTGTCATAATCAGGAAAAATGTGATCATGTGCGACAGGTCGTTCTTAAAGTTTGACTTAATCAGTTTTGAAAGCATCGCACTACCACCCCATCTCAGCGAGGAATTCCCTCAACTTGTCGTGGCGTGCGCGATCGCCTGTCTCATATGCGCCGAGATTACACTCACCGCAGAGCGCACCATCCTTCAAGTAAATGATTCTGTTTCCGCGACGTGCCGATTTCATATCGTGAGTTACCATCACGATAGACTGACCGCCTCTGTGGAATTCTGTCATCAGATCAAGCAGCGCCGTGGAGCTTGCGCTGTTTAAGGCACCCGTCGGCTCATCCGCAAAAACCATATCCGGTCGATTGATCAGCGCACGGACCATACCGACACGCTGCGCCTCACCACCGGAAAGCTGGTTCGGAAACTTGTTCCAAAGTTTTTTCTCAATACCTACTTTATTCAGAAGCTCCTTTGCCGTTGCGGCAAGTTTTCTTTTGTTCTGTCCGGTAAGCAGTCCCGCTGCAAGTACATTGTCCAAGATACTCATGGTACCGATCAGATGAATTTGCTGAAATACGAAACCGCAATGGCGCCTCCTGAAGATTGCGAGCTGATCACTGTTAAAGCCGGTGATATCCTTACCACAGAACTTAATGTGTCCCGAGCTTGCCTTATCCATGCCGGAAAGCGCGTAAAGAAGCGTGGATTTGCCGGCACCGGAGGAACCCATGATAACCGTAAAATCCCCGTCGTAGATAGAAAGATCCATATCATTGATGATCGTGTGGCGTATTCCGCCTGCCATGAAAGTCTTGCAGAGCTTCTCCGCCTGAATGATCGTCTTTTTTTCTTCCATGCCGATCCCCTTCGGATTACTCATACTTCTTGTCGCGAGTGCGTCTTACTACCCCTGCGATCACGATGATCAAAACGATGACAACAATAACTGCAATAACGAGCACTGCAGAATTGCCGGACTTTGTCTCCTCCACATTGGTCTCAGCAACAGGCTCTTCCACGGAAAGTTCAAGCGTATCAGAAATGGTCGCAGTCTTACCCTCCGCATCCTCAAATGTTACTGTTACATTGATAGGGGTATCGCCGGTCTTCTCACCTGTAAGAGAAAGGTCCACAGTTCCGCTCTCGCCGACCGCAATCGTTCCGACATAAGAAGACATGTCGCTTATTGTATCACCTGCAATCTCCGCCGTTACATTGTACAGCGTGCCCTTGCCTGTGTTATTGACCTTGAAGGACAGGCTGGTCTTGCCGTTCACGATGATGCTCTTCTTTGACAGTCTCTTCTCCGTGATGGATGCGCTGCTCTTCTGAACAACCGGTACAGTCACGGTTGCAGTGTCACTGTATGTATTCCAACTGTTATCCTCGTAGGTGTACTCCACCTTCACCGAGTAATTCTTCTGTTCAAGATTTGCGCGTGTTGCAAGCTCTACAGAAACCTCAGCTTCCTCGTTGCCGCCAACGGACTCAAGCCAGATGGAATCGGAACCGGAGGTGGTCACGATCTGGTTGTCCTCACTGGAAAGTTTCAGGCTGATGTTCACCAACTTGTAGTCGGACTCGTTTTTTAAATGCAGCTTCATGGTAAATGTATCGCCTGCCGCAACCGATCCTCCTTCGATGTCAGCGCCTGTAACAAGCAGCTTCGGTGTGTTATACGCCTTTGCCTTCTCGCCCGCACCGCCAATGATCCCGGCAGTAAGTATCGCTGCCATCATCAACATCGCGAAAACCTTCTTCGCCTTTTTCATTTCATTTCTCCTTCATGTGTGTTTTTATGCATCCTCGGTAATATGCTCCATTCCCTGACCGATAATGGTACCGACGTGGTCGTCCGCCAATGAGTAAAAGATCGATTTTCCTTCGCGGCGGCTTTTGACCAGTTTGTTCTGCTTTAGGATACGGAGCTGATGCGAGATTGCCGACTGCGTCATCGAAAGTGCTTCCGCCAGATCGCAGACGCACATCTCTTCGCCGAACAGCACAAACAAGATTCGTATCCTGGTTGAGTCCCCAAATACTTTAAACAGTTCCGCCAGATCATATAACTCATCCTCCGGCGGCATGCTTTTTAATGCATGTTCGATCCTGTCCGTATGAATTTCATTTACTTCGCATGCATCACCCATAATACACCTCTTAAATCTTTTTGACAAATAATGTTCGAATTGCATTTAATACCGCGATCACCATCACGCCCACATCCGCAAAGATTGCAAGCCACATGGATGCGATTCCAAGAGCGCCCAAAGCCAGGCACAAAAGCTTTACTCCGATGGCAAACCAGATATTTTCGTACACGATTCGGATACAATGCTTTGCGATCCGGATCGCTTTCGCAATCTTCACCGGGTTATCATCCATCAGTACGACATCCGCCGCCTCAATAGCTGCATCGGAACCCATGGCTCCCATGGCGATTCCGATATCCGCACGTGAAAGCACCGGTGCATCATTAATACCGTCTCCGACAAAGACCAGTTTCTCCTTATCCTTCTGTTTAGCAAGAAGCTCTTCCACCTTGTCAACCTTGTCTCCCGGAAGAAGCTTTGCATGATATGCGTCCACAGACAGTTCGCCGGCAACCTTTTCGGCAACTTTCTCGCTGTCGCCGGTGAGCATCACGGTCATCTTCACACCGCATGCGGTAAGCTGTCTTACCGCCTCACGTGCATCATCCTTGATCATGTCAGCAATCAGGATGTGACCCATGTATTTATCATCCAAAACCACATGCACGACCGTTCCAACATGAGAACACTCGCGATGCAGCACGCCGAGACTCTTCATCAATTTCTCGTTACCGCAGGCAACTCTATGTCCGTCTACAATTGCGATAACACCGTTTCCTCCGATTTCCTCGATCTCGGAAACCTTCGTACGATCGACGTCCTTTCCGTAAGCATCGCGAAGACTTTTCGCAATCGGATGTGAGGACGCGCACTCCGCATGCGCCGCATAGTAGAGAAGTTCCTCATCCTCGAGCTCACTGTGATGCACACCTTGAACCTCGAAGACGCCCTTCGTCATGGTTCCGGTCTTATCAAAAACAACACAGCTTGTATCCGCCAATGCTTCAAGATAGTTGGAGCCTTTGATCAGGATTCCCTCGTGTCCTGCTCCGCCGATTCCCGCGAAGAAACTGAGTGGAATACTGACCACCAAGGCACACGGACAGCTGATTACGAGAAAAGTAAGCGCTCTGTAAATCCAGTCGCCCCACATGGGAGAAACTCCCAAGGCAAGTCGCACCAGCGGTCCCGCTACGGCAAGCAGCACAGCGCCGATACATACTGCCGGCGTATAATACTTTGCAAACTTGGAAATGAAATTCTCCGATCTCGACTTCCTGCTGCTTGCGTTCTCCATCAGTTCCAGAATCTTGGAAACAGTGGATTCGCCGAATTTCTTCGTGGTCGTAACTCTAAGGACGCCGTTTTGATTGATGGCACCGCTTGTCACGGGATCTCCCGCACGCACTGCAACCGGAACACTCTCGCCGGTCAGTGCCGCCGTATCAAGGAAGCTCTCGCCCTCAGCGACAACACCGTCAATTGGGATCTTCTCACCCGGCTGCACGGTGATCACAGTACCAATCTCCACCTCATCGGGATCGACCTGTTCAAGCTTTCCGTCTATCTCTACATTTGCATAATCAGGACGGATATCCATCAGCGCGGAAATGTTTCGTCTGCTCTTGCCCACCGCATAACTCTGGAAGAGTTCTCCGATCTGATAGAAGAGCATAACCGCTACGGCTTCCGTATAATCTCCGCGTCCGGTTATCGCCACGATGATTGCACCCACGGTTGCGAGGGCCATCAGGAAATTCTCATCAAACACCTGTCTCTTCAGGATACCCTTTCCGGCTTTCTTTAAGATATCGTAACCGACCACCAGATACGGAACCATGTAGCACCCAAATCGAAGCCACCCGTCAACCGGCGCAAAATGCAATGCCACAAGCAGCACGGCCGCTATGATGATTCTGATCAGATTCTTCTTTTGATTCTTTGTCATACGAACACCTACATTTCGTCAGACCATATCAGGCGCTACAGATAGATCTCGCAGTCGTCTTCAACCTTCTTGCAGTTCTTTAAAACGTCCTTCATGACGCTTTTTACGTCCGCACCTTCTTCGAAGACAACATCCATCTTCAAAGCCATAAAGTTCACGGTTGCGTCCGCAACACCTGCGGTCTTCTTCGCCGCTTCCTCCATCTTGTTGGCACAGTTCGCACAGTCTACCTCAATCTTATAAGTCTTTTTCATGTCGCTTTCTCCTTTGCGTACGTTTGATTGTTTCATTTCATATGAATGATTATTCATATGTTCACACATATTGTATCACACTCTCCCTCGATGTCAAGTGTTTTTACAAAACATCACAGATTCAGACTGTCACAGTACAATCTACACAAAACACATATACATTTGTGGAAATTATCTCCAATTGACGGAACCGCCCGATTATCGTAAAATAATCTTGTTGTGGCAAGGACACGTTTTCCCATGAAAGGACAAGGTTCTTACTTTGAGAAAGAAATCGCACATAGCGCTTGGCGTCGGATTGGTTCACGGATTGGACCTTCGCGATCGCTTCAAGCATAAATTCACATTCTACTTTGCAAGCATCTGGCCGGATCTGACACCCTCATTTCTCACCAAGCGTCACTGCATGGCTGAAACCTACGAGGACTTCTGCGAAAATCTTGCAGAGTTTGTAGACAGATACCGCATCAAGCGTGACATGGGATTTGCTTCCACCTTTCGGATGGGTGTTTTGATGCATCACATCGCAGATTACTTCACTTATCCGCACAACACACATTTCCCCGGAACACTCGGAGACCACGTCTCCTACGAGGAGGTTTTAAAGAAGGAAATGTACCA
>CAMOHF010000095.1 GCA_946614685.1 uncultured Clostridia bacterium
TGATCCATAGATGGTGCTCCCTTCCTTAGAATATGGTAAATGTGTGTGGCGTCGTGTTGTCATGCACAATTCATTTTATATCATGTGAAGTCACATAAATGTCATACTCTCATGACGTTATATGTACTTTTTTGGCGTCGCTCCCGGGATAATCACCGCGCACAAACCATTTTGTGCGCTATAGATCATCCCTCGCGCTCCGGCCGAGGTTATCGTTTGTAACGATACCATGCACCGATGCGCGTGTGACTGCATTGCCAGGACAACGTGGAGCCGCCGGCGCTTAGCGAGGTACTTTCGAGCTTAGCGTCCGCTGCGTGCAGGACCAGGTCTGCATCTATGATGCAGACAGCCCGTCGCGGCTTTGAGCGACTTCAGAGGAATCCGTCAGGATTCCTACCGCCTTAGCGCGAGCGTGTCCAGGCAAGGCGGTCTGCACGCGCGAGGTGCACAAAAAAGATGCTACTCGGAGCGGATGACGACCTTTCCGTCCTCAACGGAGACGCGCACCTTATTGGAATCGATACCGGCGGCCGCAAGCATTTCTTCCGAAAGCTGCACCCGGTGTGCCTTATCTAAAACAGAGAATTCGTCATGGGTCCGGGTCTCCTCATGTTCAATGTTATGTAAGTCGTCCTTGAATTCCTCCCGGACGATTTTCTCCGTGCTGATCTTTCCGTCGGAGATCATCAGCACGCGATCCATGGAGGACGCAAGTTTCATGTCATGGGTTACGATGATGATGGTGAGCCCCAGTTCCTTGTTCAGCTTGCGAAACAGTGCGAGGATCTTGGCACTGGTTTTCGTGTCCACTGCACCCGTAGGCTCGTCCGCAAGCAGTATGACGGGATCGTTTGCAAGCGCTACCGCGATGGATACGCGCTGCTGCTCACCGCCCGACATCTGTCTCGGATAGGAATCCTTCTTGTGCGTCATGCCGACGAGTTCAAGCAGCTCGGCTGCACGCGCTTTCTTCTCGGCTGTCTTCATGCCCGAGAAATTCATAGAGGCCTCGATGTTCTCGATGGATGTCAGATAAGGAAAAAGATTTCGGCTGCTCTTTTGCCACACGAAACCGATGGTCCGCTTTCTGTATGCGACCATCTCGCGCTCCGACATCTCCGCAAGACTCATCCCATCGACGGTGATCCTTCCGGCAGAAGGCGTCTCCAATCCCCCGATGATATTCATCAGCGTACTCTTTCCGCTTCCGCTCTTCCCGATGACCGAAAGCATTTCACCCTTATTGACGGTGAGATCGAGTCCCTGAAGTGCCATCACCTCGATATCTTTGGTTTTATAGATTTTTACAAGACCGTCACAGACGATCAAAGGGTTGGTTTCACACATGTGTCAGCTCACCATCCTCCATCTCATACAGCATATCTCCCATATCCATCAGGTTGGGATCATGGGTGGTCATCACGATGGTGATCCCCTCCTTCTCGATAAGCGAGGAGAAGAGCTCCATCACGCGTAGACCTGTTGCGGTATCAAGTGCGCCGGTAGGCTCATCTGCAAAGACCACCTTGGGCTTCGGTGCAATGGCCCGAGCGATTGCGATACGCTGCTGCTCACCGCCGGACATCTGTCCCGGCATATGCATCATACGCTCATCCATTCCGACCAAAGCAAGAACTTCTCTAATTCTTGCATCACGCTCTTCCTCGGGGACACCCGCAAGTCGGAGGGAAAAGTCCACATTCTCATAGGCATTCATGATAGGAATTAAAGCCACGGACTGAAATACGAATCCGATATTATCTCTTCGGAGTTTCTCAAGCTGCTCCACTGAAAGATCCCCGTACCGGATATCCTCGAAGAATACGTCTCCGGAAGTCGGAGCATCTAAAGTGCTTAAGATATTTAGCAGCGTGGTCTTGCCGCTTCCCGATCTTCCCTTTAGGATTACCAGACTCTGTCTCGGAATCTCCATATCTACATGGGAAAGGGCCGTAAAGTCCTCTCCGCCGGTGCGAAAGACCCTGACAATATCTTTTGCTTTCATGATGGTATCCATGATCTGCCGCACCTCCTTAATCTTCTCCAAGCTTTAAGGCCTGGGTAATATTGAGCGATCTGACGAGTTTGCGAAGCACAAGCGCGCAGGCGGTAAGCATCGCAAGGATCACCGCCGCAAGTTTTATGACATCGCCGGCCTCGTAGTAAATTGCCATAGGTACATTGTGCTTTTCCGGAAGGTAGGCCACGCCGTAAAGCCCTGCGAAAAGCAGGGTTGCGATCACGCCCACAAGTCCGCCGGCAAGCACGGTAAGAACAGTTGAAAACATGTGCTCTGTCACAAGCATATGGTTGATATCCTTAACGCGAAGTCCCATCGCCCGGTATACGCCGAAGAGCAGTTCTCTTTGCTTGATGGATGAAATCCAGTAGATCAAGAATCCGATGGAACACAGGATGATGGCCACCATAAAGGACAGGGTAAACATACCGTTGGTGATTCTCATGATGGCGCTTTCCTTCATATCCTTCACCATGGTGGTGCGATCGGAGAGGGAATCGATCTCTACGCCCTCAGAAGCAAGTGCGTCACTTACATCTTCTGCGGAAGTTCCCTCGGCAAGATCGATCCAGATCTGGTAGGGCGAGATCTTGTAGGTGGAAACAACGGAAGCATAGTTGGCCACAACTAAGTAGCGTTCCTTCTCTACCGTCTTTCCCTTTTCGTCTTCTTCGTAATGATATCTGTTATAGCCGGGCCAGTTATCTACCACGGCAACAATCTCCGGGTTCATGGTTCCCCTCAAGTCGCTTGCACGGGGTGTAATATCATAGTTTCGATCGATGGTCAGTCTGTCTCCGACACCGACACCGAAATCTTTCGCCAAGTTTGAAGATACGATCACGCCATTTTTCTTCTCAGCGAGTGCATTCAAATGGTGATACCAGTGGATGTCGGGCGACAGCTTCGGATCAAGACTTGCCGTCTCTCCAAAGGCCTTTGTGGATATACCCATCATCAGCACATCGTCCGAAGAGGCTTTCTTGGCCTTGGCTTTACATTTGCAGACAATGACCCTTGTTACCCTGTCGGCAAGGCCTGCGTCCACAAGGGCCTCATACTTGGAGTAATCCGGTTCATTGTACTCGTACTCCGTCTGCGGTCCCGCGCCCTTGTCCACGGTAAAAGTCGTCATCTTCCAGTGTTCCTGCAAGGTCATGTCCGCGCCGAGATTGTAATCGATACGGTCTTCGTAATTTCTGTTGATGGTACGCGCTGCATTCGCATTAAAAAGTCCCAAAGATACGGTCAGAATCACGAAGACAGCGATGAACCCCTGGCTTTTTACAGTTCGTGTAATCTGCAGGAAGGATGCGTAAGCAACCGGCTTCCATCTTCTCCTGCCGATACGGTAAATGAGCCGAACCAACATATGAATCACGCGAAGCGTAAAAAGCCCCGCCGCGATTACAAAGATCGTGGAGTCGAGAAACATCAGCGGATCCATATGATTGCCGGAAAGTGCCAAAAGACGCATACTATCCTTCTGGTTGTTGAAGTTGTAAAGCATGTATATGGAAACAAGAAGAAGCACGATATCGAGATAGAACTTCTCCCACAAAGGTTTGCCTGTTTCGTTGCCCCGGGATTTTTGTTGTACGATGGTAACGCCCGCGGAAAAGACCACAGGAAGCAATACAAAGAAGATGCCGATTGCCGCACCCATGAGTGCATAGGGAAGCATCTGCCATACAGGCGCATAGGTGTTAAGCCCGGAGAATTCAAATGTAAGGAAATCCGTCGCCGAGGCTGACAGTCTGCACAAACCGTAGCCAAGCGGAAGTCCTATAACTATCGCCGCAAGCGAAAGGATTGCCGTGGAAAGCGCATAGAGACCTATCACCTGAAGTTTACTGATACCACGGCTTCTTAATGTCGCAATCTCTGCGATTTCGGAATCAATGATGCGTCCCGAAACCATATAGATAAAGGCAAGCACCATGCCGAGCATGGGAAGTTCCAACACAAAGAGTGTGGTAAGAATGCTTCTCTTGCCTGCATCGTAAGACTTAATGGCATCGTTCATGTTGTCGGAGAATCCGGGATTGTTCTTCTTTTCCCGACGGATCACTTCCTTTACCCTTTCGATATTGGTGTGATCCATATCTCTGTAATCGTAGATCACGCGATAGGAAACGGAAATCTCACCGAGCGGATAGTTTTCCATCAGGCGTTCCATATCCTCCGACAGGATGTAACAGGCCGATTCCTCCGTCGCGGGATCCGTCTGCCAAAACAACGTGTCTGTCTCGTCCGCAGCATAGATGCCGGCAACAGTAAGCGCAAAGTCGGTCTTTTTCTCACCGGAGACAAAATAAAAGTCCACAGTCTCTCCAACCGTTAAGTTCATCTGGTCCATCACTCGTGCAGATATAAGACACGGAATCTCATCTCCTTGTCTTTGATATTCGGCAAGACCTGTTCCGTCGCAGATCACTGCGTGTTCCTCTAAGTCAGGCATGCAGGAAATGTCTAATGCCACCGACTTGGCTCGATTTAACCCGGCATTGGAAAAACGACTGCGGCCAACCTGTCTCTCGGTTCTTATCACAGTCTGTCTGTCAATCACCGAAAGATCCGAGAGGTCCTTCTCCCACTCTCCCGCACTCACTGAAATCTGGCTGTCGATTCCGGACTTTGTCGCACCTTCTGCCATCACAAAGTCAACACCCATCACTGCCGGATAGATGTTCTTTTCAGAAACTTCTTCTTCAAACACGGAAAGAAGCAGACGATCCAAAGAGCCGTACTTAAAGACCGGCTGACAAGTAAGCACCGCCACAAGGAAGGTAAGTCCAAGCAACAGACATACAGAAAGCCATCCCTTATTCTTTATTTTCTGCATTACATAAGTAATCAAAACCCTACGTTACTCCTCTTCAATGGCAACCACGTCACCGTCGGAAAGTCCGCTTACGACAACGATCACTTTCTGCTTTGCGGCAAATGCATCGGATCCTCCCTCGGATACCGTGTAATCCGCCTTCCTGATATATTGCTTTACCAAGTGATCCTCCTCAAGTTTCCAGACGAAGTACTTCATTCTGGATTCGTTGACAGGATCCTTCTCGGTATAAACCGCCTTGTCCGGTACGATGATCGCATGTGAAAATTTGGAGTCCACGGCTTCGACCGACATGGTTCCTGTCTCGCTATAAATTGCCTCGTCCTCTACGGAAACGCAGTGACGAAGCTTGGATGTGCCCGCATCAACCGAGGTGGTGAGGTAAGCGATATCCCCCTTGGTTGTAAGATATACCGGACTTTCTTTTTCGGAATAGCCCGTGTATCCGGTAATGGTTCCCGTATACGTCTTTCCTCCGGAGACGGAGAATGTTACCTTCTGACCGATGGGAAGCTTCTTATCAAAGGAAAGCAAGGCCGATGCACCCTCCGGCACTTTGACGGTACAGATGGATCCTCCTTCCGCAATCTCCGTATCCGCTGCTACCGCAACCTGTCCGATCACACCGTTATAGTCGGAATAAACGGAGAATCGTCCGGTTCCGTCATTGTTGGTATTGGCCTTGTCG
>CAMOHF010000096.1 GCA_946614685.1 uncultured Clostridia bacterium
AACATCGGGAGCTTCGCCCCGGTCTTGACCTTTTCCAGAAACTCCGCGCTCTCCAGGTCAAAGGGCGTGGAAAGAAAAAGGATTCCCACATGATCGCAGTAAGCTTTCAGCCGAATGAAATCCTCGTAAGACAGCTCCAGCTTTTCAAGCATTGACCGCTGGGAATCATCGCCGGTTGTCTTCTTTTGATATTCCGCCTTCGGCGCATCCGAAGACACCAGGTTCTTTGCCTTAAACGTTTGAAACTTAACGCAATCAACACCTGCTGCCTTTGCCGCATCAACCAGTTTACACGCCAGATCATAGCTGCCGTTATGATTCACACCCGCTTCCGCGATGATCATCACTGACATGATTCCACCACCTTGCACGGGTTCCCGTATGCCTTTACGAAATCCGGTATATCCTTCAATACGACGCTTCCCGCGCCGATAATCACATTGCTTCCGATCGATACGCCCTGCTTCACCACAGCCGCCGCACCGATATGCGTGTTCCATCCGATCTTCGCTTCACCGCAGATCGTCGCACCCGGACTCACATGGGTAAACGCATCGATAAATACATCGTGCTCCACAATCGCACCGCTGTTGATGATGGCAAAGGATTCCACCTCGGCCTTTGCATTGACCACCGCACGCTTTCCGATGTACACACCCTCACCGATCACGGCATCTCTTGCAATCGCTGCCGTCGGATCTATGATATGCGGAATGGAAAACCCAACCGCCTTGATCTTCTCGAACAGTTTTCTACGCAGACTGACATTTCCGACACTTCCGACCGCGACAAAGGCCTCTTCCCAACCGTCCGCAAATAGCGAAGGAAGGTCCTCGTCATTTCCCACAACGGGAAGATCCGCCACGTTCGCTTCCGTATCGTAATCAACGATTCCTATTTCATCATATCGGCCGTCGGCCAGCAAACTGTCTGCCACGGAACGGCAATGTCCACCACCGCCCAAAAGCAATAATCTCTTCGCCATATCACACCTCCGTGTATCATTCCCCGAACAGTTTTGCTCTCATTTTCTCCAGTTCGGACAACTGTCCCATATCCATCCATTCGCTTTCATTCACGGGGAAAGCCGCAACCTTTCTGCCTTTTTGCTTCTGCTTCGCAACGATATCCGGGAATCCGATCGGTACATTGTCCTCAATATCATCCACGACCTCGGGCTCCACGACATAGATTCCCGTGTTTGTGAGGAAGGACATCGTCGGCTTTTCCTTCATCGACTCAATCACACCGTTTACGCCCATCTCCACCGTTCCGTAGGGAAGCGTCATGTTCTTGTATGCGCAAACCATCGTGATCACATTCTTCTGCTCCCTATGGAACTCCATGATCCTCTCGTAGTTTGCCGTAAGCAACGCATCACAGTTTGCAAAGAAAAACGTGCTGTCGAGTTTTCCTTTTAACAAGCTCAGACCGCCACCGGTTCCGAGAGGTGATGCCTCGTCATACCATGTGATATCATAGCGGTTCTCCGACTCGGCAAAATAGGCCTTCATCAGTTCTCGCTTGTAATTCACGATAATATGGAATCGATCGCACTGATAGGTCTGGTATTCCTTCATGATCAACTCGATAATCGGGAGGTCTCCCACGGGAATCAACGGTTTCGGAAGCACCTTGGTAAACGGCTCCAATCTGGTTCCCTTTCCACCGGCATTGATCACTACCGATACATTTAACGGATGACGTTCCCGTTCTCCGGCACCCTTACCGTTGTATAAATCGATAATCCGATGCGCCTCGTCCAGGATCGGAATGACTACAAAATTCTTCTCATCAAAGAGGGATTTCGCCTCTTCAACCGAGTATGCAACCCTGGGATGCAGATTCGCGGCTTTCTTGATGTCGTCCTCCAAGTTGCCACCTGCAAGCAGGAATCTTCGGATATCACCGTCTGTTACGCAGCCGACCAGTTTCTCCGAATCATCGATCAGAAAGAGAATACCGTTTGTATTCTCGTCGATTTCCCTCATGGCTGCGGCAAGTGTCAGATCATGCTTTCCTATGAACTTTTCAAAACTCGTCTTATACATTTGCGCATCCCTCCAAAACATTCTTGATTGCAGCTGTTACCGTATGGATTTCTTCCTCTGTAATCTGTGTAGAGCAAGGGATATTCAACACTCTGTCCGCATAAAACGGTGCTTTTTCCAAGCAAAATGTGTCTTCTGCACGATACGGATCCTGTTCATTGATCAGCCCCCAGATTGCTCGCGTCTGTATGCCTTCCTTTTCGAGTCCTGCGATGATATCCCGCATCCCCGTACGTATTCTCGTTCTGTCGATTTTCAACGAATAAAGCCACATATTAGAACATGTCCCTTCTCTGAAAGGCAGTAGTTCCGCAAGAGGATAATCCGCAAAGAGTTCCTCATATAGCTTGTAATTCTTCTGCTTCCTTCGAATGAACTCCGGCAGTTCCTCCATCTGCGCAACACCCAGTGCCGCCTGAAGGTTTGTCATACGATAATTATACCCCACCTCGCGGTGGATATAAAAGTGCGGATCGTCCTTCGCCTGTGTCGAAAGATATCTCAAATGATCCACTTCCTTCGGGTCGCGTGCCGTTACGGCACCACCGCCTCCGGTTGTGATGATCTTATTTCCGTTGAAGCTGTATGCACCGAAATCTCCGATGGTTCCGGCACGTTTTCCCGCAAATATACCCGTCAGATAATACGTACCCAAGGCCTCGGTCGCATCCTCGATCACGACCAGATGATACTTTTCGGCAATCTCCGTGATCTGCTCCATATCAGCCATGTTTCCGAATACGTGCACGACTATGACGGCCTTTACGTCCGCTCCCTTGTAATGAAGTCGTTCTCCGTCAAACTCACACTCCGTCTCACAGAAGGTGCGAAGTTTCACCGGATCCATACACAGACTGTCATCACAATCGATGAATACCGGTTTTGCGTTTTGGTATTTCACCGGGTTCACGGCGGCAATAAATGTAAGAGGCGGCACCAAAACCACATCACCCGATGTTACACCCGCCGATATGAGCGAAAGGTGCAATGCCGAGGTACCGCTTTGGCATGCCGCCACATTTTCCACGTGCAAAAAGTCCGCAAGAGATTCCTCCAAACGGGTGATATACGCACCGCCCGTCGAAACCCATCCTTGCATGATTGCATCGTCTACGTATTTCTTTTCGTTCCCCTCAAAATTCGGGATTGAAAGAGGTATCATCTTCTCATCCCCCTACATCTTTCCATCCAGCGATTTTCCGGTCTCTATGTGTCGAAATTCCGGCAGGTAATCTGACAGAATCTTCACTATTTCTTCTTTTGTGACATCATCCTTTGAAAAAGCCCGATTCAGGCGTTCTATAAGGTTCTCCAGCTTGTTTTGATCCGGAAGCCCCTTCTCCGTGATGACGCCCAGAGATTCAAAACGACTCATATCCGCTTTCTCATCATCCGTAACGAATTCTTCCGCGGGCTTCTCTCCCGAGGTGTCCGATACGGAATAATGTACGGGATATTTCTTGCTTCCGTTCTTTAATTCCTTTGCGCACGCAATCGCCTCGGCGTCGGAATCACATTCCACCACCTCATATCCAAGCGAACGCAACAGTTCCGTCGCAATCTTGTCGAACGACATCATCTGCTTTTCGGCGAGTTTCGGGAAATAGATCTCGCGATTCTCCCCGAGCATACAAGCCATCATGCAGATCTGTCCGCTTTCCTCCGGCGAAACGAAATAACGCTTCACATTCGTCGGCGCCGAAAGTGGCTGGAGTTTCTCGATCCTGTGTAAGAATCCGTCCGGCAAAGAGCCGTTGGAGAATGCCACGTTTGCAAATCTGGCCGTCTTCACGGGAAAACGATCCGAGTATGCAAAAATCAAATCTTCCATTACTCTCTTGGATGCACCCATGATATTGACGGGATTTGCCGCCTTATCCGTGGAAACACAGAAATACTCTTCCGGCGGAAACTCGGTTAAAAGATCCAGCAATCTCTTTGCATGCAGTACGTTGTTCTGCAACAGCGCCTCTACCGAGTAGATATCCTTCTCGGAACGGACATGCTTGTGGGCGGAGAAATTCGCCACAATATCAAATCCCTTATTTGCGCGAAACATTTTCCGGAACACCGGCGCGTCAAAATCCATCGGATACGTGATGTACTTCTCCGGCATCACCCATGCGTCCGATGAACGAAGGTCTCTGGTAAGCTCTGTCAATCCGTTCTCGTTGATATCAACCACGGTGAGCGACGCGGGAGAAAAAGGAAGGATCGCCTTGATAAAGGAGGATCCGATACTGCCGGCACCACCGATCACCATTATGTTTTTTCCTTCAATCCGCTGTCTCAGTACGCGTTCATTCTCTGCGATATCCCCGAGAAACATGGATTTCTCTCGATTGATAACATGCGTTGCGATAAATTGTTGAGTATTCTTCATAGTACTCTACCCTTCGTTTGACAAATGTTCCTCGGCTTCGTTAACCATTTTTTCCAAAACCGGTATCTTATCCAAGTTTGCCTCGTAATACATCAGGCTCTTTTTAAACATTCGAACAGCTTCGCTTTTATCGTCTTCCGCTTCCTGATAAATGTCTTCCGAAAAATCATACCCTGCTTTTGCCGTAAGCTTATTGAGAAGCGTAAACTCTTTTTGGTCAAGCAGATACTCGTCCAGTTTTCCTATGGTGTCGCTCAGCTTCTTCAATTCCTGATACTGAATGCTGTTTGACTCCAATTGGTGAATCGCTCTCCTGCATGCTGAAACACCTTCCTTTAAACGGCGTTTCATATGCCGCAATCCGGTACGTATCGTATCCAGACATGATTGCAGTTTTTCATCGGCGTCCTCAATAAAAAGCCGCGGCACCTGATCTAAATACTTTAAGACATCATATTCTTTCGGCAATTCGCGATCCAGCACTTCTTGAAATGTCATAATGGTAGTGTTTTTCTTTTTCGCACCACCTTCTGTTGCATCTATGATTTTCACATCCTTAAAATTGTATGCGACTCTTTCAATCCAACGAATATAAGACAAAAAATCAGCTCTGGTCAAAACCTGATCTTCTTCGATGCCTTCAACGTAAGACATTGTCACCTTTTTGTCATCAAAAGAACTTTTTTCTTCTCCAAAGTGTTCTATACTTCCGGTCATAGCCAAATCCTGCCCAAGTAGGATGATTTTTTTGAATCCCCACGCAATTAAGCTTGCTATTGCAGTGGTTGCTACCGAGCCACCGGAATCCAATCTCCACATCTCTTCTCCTTCGCTTTGGAAAAGATTTTCATATAACAAATCATCAGCGCCGCCAATGATCAAATACTCCGGCTTTACCAGGTCGAGAATGCGGAAATGTACTCCCGGTTCGACAACAAAGGGTATTTTCCCGACATTTTCAACGTCAAACATTGACGGATCCTTCAGGAAATCAATTGCAAACATCATATCCGGAACCACGCCTGCGTCCAATGCGGACTGCAGGGAACGATCCACCACGGCAATCAACGCCTTTCCCTTAGCCTGTTTCAACAGATGAATGTTTTTTTTCAGAG
>CAMOHF010000097.1 GCA_946614685.1 uncultured Clostridia bacterium
GATTCTTTTGCATGGCCTCATAAGCAATACGCGTGAGTTTTCTTTCATGCTCCGCGATCCTGTCAAATCCCACTTCTTCGAGATAATCCATCGCCGCGGCAAGTCCGCACGCGTCTGCCGCATTCACGGTTCCCGCCTCGAATTTATGAGGAAGTTCCGCGTAGGTTGCAGTCTCTCTGTCCACATATTCGATCATCTCCCCTCCGGTCAGGAAGGGATCCATCTCCTCCATGATGCTTTTTTTCACATAGAGTCCGCCGATCCCCATCGGTGCCAGCATCTTGTGTCCGGAAAAAGCGTAGAAATCCGCATCAAGTGCGGTAACATCCACCGCAAAATGCGGTGTGCTCTGCGCGCCGTCAACGACGATCACCGCACCGGCATCATGGGCGCGTCTTGCGATCTCCGCTATCGGATTCGTCACGCCGAGTACATTGGAAACCATGCCCACGGCAACCAGCTTCGTCTTCGGTCCGATCTTGGAAAGCTCCTGTTCGGAAAGAACGCCCTCCGCATCAGGCTCCATATATACAAGCTTTGCGCCTGTCTTTTTCGCAACCATCTGCCAGGGCAGCATATTGCTGTGGTGCTCCATCACGGTAAGAACGATCTCATCGTCTTTCGTGAGATTCTTCAGGCCGTAGCTGTATGCAACCAGATTAATCGACTCCGTTGTGTTCCTTGTGAAGATAATCTCCGAAGCCTCGGATGCCCCAAGAAAGCGGGCCACGCGCGCTCTTGCCTGCTCATAGCGCTCCGTTGCGCCGATACTCCATGCATAGAGGCCGCGCAGAGGATTCGCATTGGTTTCCTCGTAAAAAGCTCTCACGGCATCCAGGACCTGTCTCGGTCTCTGACTGGTGGCCGCATTGTCTAAGTATGCGATTCTTTTATCCTGCAGGATTGGAAAATCCTCACGCAGTTTGGATAGATCCATGGTTTTGTCTCCTGTTGCTATGCTCTTTGAATCAGTGTATCAATTCTTTCGTCCGCACGTTTTTTGATCTCCTCAACCGGTATGTCGCGGCTGATGTCGGAAAGTGCGGCACGGACCATCATCGCCTCGGCCGTCTTCTCGTCAATTCCTCTCGTCCGGATATAAAAGAGCATCTCATCGGAAAGCTTTCCGATGGTTGCCGCATGACGTCCCTCGACGTCTTCCTCCTCGCCCAGTATGAGCGGGATGGTTTTGTTCACGACGCTGTCGCCGAAGAGCAGCACATCCTCCTGCTCATCTCCGTTCGCACCCGTCGCATCTTTTCGAAAATCAACAGTTCCGCGAAAGACCTTCTCGGCATCGTCAAAAAGTGCACCCGTAAAACGCATCACACCCTTGGACTTCTTGCCTACGAAGATATCGTTGTAATTGATATCTGTGTAGCTGCCCGGGAGTCCGAGATATCCGTTTCTTACAAGGAACTCGCTTCTGAAGCCTCTCTGAAGATGTGAAAGTCCGTCGTATACGCGTCCCGCACCGAGAGAGAGCTTGGTTACCGTAAGTTCGGAGTCGGCTTCTCCCACCGCACCGAAGTCCGTGAGAAATGTATCGCTTGCGCCAAGCATCTGCACGATCACTACGCGCACCTTTGCGTTCTTTTCGAGGAAGAAGCGAAGGGAACTGCCCACGGTTGCACCGGATCCTTCCGTATGCCCCGCATATGCGTATACCCAGGTGCTTTCGGAGCCCTCTTTGCAAAGGACGATCTGCGCTCCCGCAAGTTTTTCTCCGGCAGTGATCTCCGTGTCAAACAGAATGGGCTCCTCCACCTTGCTTCCGGCGGCGACCTCGTAAATGTCCGTAGCCGCACCAACCTTCGAAAGCAGCAGATCCATATCCGCGCCCATGCCGGTTGCAAATTTCTGTTCATTGTACATCGGGAACTTGCCCGCGATAAACGCTTCCTGTGCGGTTGCTGTATCCAGTTTGTCGTATATGTTAGACACTTCTTCCGCACTTGCGCCGTATTTTGCCGTAATGCCATCGGGAAGGTCTGTCCCGTCCCGCAAAGAAGATGTCATACCTTCGGTATCTACCTGTGCTTTTACATCATTTAAATTCAAATGATTCCACGTGAGAACCGGAAGATGATTTAATGTCAGTTCCATATCAACCGCCCTCCATCTCAAGCTTGATCAGATTGTTCATTTCAGCGGCATACTCAAGCGGCAATTCCTTGGATACGGGGTTAGCGAATCCGCTGACGATCATTGCTCTGGCTTCCGCCTCCGGCAGACCGCGGCTCATCAGATAGAAGACTGCCTCGTCGCTGATACGACCGATCTTTGCCTCATGTCCCACATCCGCCTTGTCCGTGCGCATCTCGATTGCCGGAACCGTGTCGGATCTTGATATGGAATCCAGCATCAGGGAACCGCAGTTTACGGATGCCTTGGCACCCTCTGCGGATTTGGCTACTACGACGGAACTTCTGTAGGTGCTGATACCGCCGTCCTTACAGATGGATTTGGTATCAATGAAGGACGTGGTGTTCTTTCCGATGTGAATCATCTTCGCACCGGTGTCCAGATTCTGTCCTCTTCCGGCGAAGGTTACTCCTGTAAACTCTGCGTGCGAGCCGTCGCCCTTAAGCACCGACGATGGATAGAGATAGGACTCATGGGATCCGAAGGAACCGGATACCCACTCGATGATTCCGCCCTCCTCGCAGATCGCGCGCTTGGTATTCAAGTTGTACATATTCTTCGACCAGTTCTCGATGGTCGAGTAACGCAGTTTTGCGTTCTTTCTGACATAAAGCTCCACGCATCCCGCGTGAAGGTTGGCGATGTTGTACTTCGGTGCGGAACAGCCTTCGATAAAGTGCAGATCCGCGCCCTCATCCACAATGATCAGCGTGTGCTCAAACTGACCTGCGCCCTTAGCGTTCAGTCTGAAGTAAGACTGCAGGGGAATCTCCACCTTGACGCCCTTCGGAACATACACAAATGAACCGCCCGACCAGACAGCACCGTGAAGCGCCGCAAACTTGTGATCGGTGGGCGGTACGAGTTTCATGAAGTGTTCCTTCACCATCTCCTCGTACTCTCCGGTCAGTGCACTCTCCATGTCCGTATAGATGACACCGCTCGCTGCCACATCCTCACGGACATTGTGGTATACAAGTTCGCTGTCGTACTGGGCACCGACGCCCGCAAGGGACTCCCGCTCAGCTTCGGGGATTCCCAGTTTATCAAATGCATTTTTGATATCTTCCGGCACCTCGTCCCAGCTTCCGACCATGTCACTCTTCGAGCGCACATAGGTCGAAATGCGGTCCATATCGAGTCCGTCAATGGGCGGTCCCCAGTCGGGCACCGGTGTCTGATTGTAAATCTTGAGCGACTTCAGGCGGAAATCAAGCATCCATTCCGGATCGTGTTTTTCCTCGGAGATCTGTCTTACGATCTCCTCTGTCAGGCCTTCTTCCATGCGGTAGAAGTCCTCCTCACGCTCCTCATCGATGAAATCATAGAGCTCGCGATTCACATCATTCAATATGATCTTGTCTTCACGCTCAGCGATATCGATCGCCGGGTCTTTTCGCATCTCGCTCATACTCTACTCTCCGAAAGCTTCAAATCCGTTCTTGCCGATCTCATCGATCAGTGAGGCATCTCCGGATGCCACCAGTTTTCCTTTCACGATCACGTGGGTCTTGTCCACGGAAAGGGATTTTAAGATATTGGCATTGTGTGTGATGATAAGAAGCGCACCGTCCGATTCCTGCTGGAAAGCGCGGATACCCTCCGATACGGTCTTGACCGCATCCACATCAAGTCCCGAGTCCGTCTCGTCGAGGATCGCAAATTTCGGCTTCATCATCAAAAGCTGCAGGATCTCCGACTTCTTTTTCTCACCGCCGGAGAATCCGACGTTTAAGTCTCTCTCCGCATAGGACGGATCCATGGAAAGAAGTTTCATCTTCTCCATCAGTTCACGGTTGAACTGCATAAATTTAACGGGCTTGCCGGTACGCTCGCGAAGCGCGCTTCGAATAAATGCATCGAGGGAAAGTCCGGGAACCTCGAGGGGATTCTGGAAGGATAAAAACATACCGCGCTTGGCACGCTTGTCTGTCGACTCTCCGGTAATCTCCTCGCCCTCGAAGAGGATGGACCCTCCCGTCTGCTTATATACAGGATTGCCCATCAGGACATTGCCCAGCGTAGACTTACCGGCACCGTTCGGTCCCATCAGCACGTGCGTCTCACCGGGTCTTATATCCAAATTGATTCCATGCAGGATTTCCTCCTCCTCAACGGAAGCGGTAAGATCCCGGATGGAAAGTAAGATTTCCTTTGTATCCATCTTCTTGCTCCTTTCACTAACGAAACATGCTTATTCTACACGATACTTCGGGAAAGTGAAACACCTGTAAGTGAAAAGAATTATCATGTTTTCAATCACACACCTTTATGTTACAATGAGCCTTACTGAAATTTGAGGAGAATACCATGAAGAACAAATTATTGATCCTAGATGTAGACGGAACCCTGACAACCACGGAAAAGAAGATTACGGAGGCTACGAAAGACCGGCTGCTTGCCCTTGAGGAAAGCGGTGTCAAGCTTGTGATTGCAACCGGCCGCCCCTCCCCCGGCATTCGCTGGATCATCGACACACTTCGCATGCGCGCCTACGGCGGTTATACGCTTACTTTTAACGGTGCGAAGGTGACGGATCTGTCCACGGACACCATCATCTACCAGAACACATTTCCGAACGAAATGATCCGCCCCCTGTACGATTATGCAGTGGAACAGAACCTCGGCATGATCTCCTACGATGGAGACACCGTGATCCACGGTACCAGATGGGATGAATATATGGCCTTTGAAGCCCGCCTTAATTTTATGGAACTAAAGCAGGTCGAAGACTTCCCGTCCTATATCGACTATCCCGTAAACAAATGTCTCCTCACCTCGGATCCTGCGGTATCGGCCGAGCACGAGCGCATCTTAAACGATCGCTACGGCAGCAACTTAAGCATCTACCGGTCCGAAACCTGCTTCATCGAGGCCATGCCCCACGGTGTGGATAAGGCGGCTTCACTCGAGAAACTCTTTTCGGCGATCGGCGTAAATAAAAAAGAAACCGTAGCCTGCGGCGACGGTTTCAATGATATTTCCATGATTCGATTTGCAGGCACAGGTGTCTGCATGCAAAACGGTCAACCCGCCGCCAAGGAGGTTGCGGATTACGTGACCGAGCGCACCAACGACGAGGACGGCATCATAGAAGTGATCGATCGATTCTTCTAATTCGCGGAGAGCTTTCCGAGGAACTCCTGCATACGCTGGTTGGAAGATCCGAACACTTCCTCCGGACTGCCTTCCACGGCCACAACGCCCTTGTCCATAAAGATCACGCGATCCGAGATCTGTCTGGCAAATTCCATCTCGTGGGTGACGATCACCATGGTCATCTTCTGTTCTGCGAGCGCACGGATGACCTTTAAGACCTCGCCCGTGAGTTCCGGATCCAGTGCCGAGGTAGGCTCGTCGAAATAAAGCACCTTCGGCTTTAAGGCAAGCGCTCTGGCGATA
>CAMOHF010000098.1 GCA_946614685.1 uncultured Clostridia bacterium
CAAACTCCGCATCAGTATCCGATACACCGTTTGGATCAAATCTCCATGATCCTGTCAATTCGCCTGTAACTTCGATTGACGGCGAGAATACAACTCCCGTATCCTCTCCATCTGCTCCAATAATCTCTGGATTGTCACCGTAGGTCATCCTGATGTCATTACCGTTCGTGGTGACCGCCGCTTTGGCCGGGATGTTCGGCACAAAGCAAAAAGCCATGACAAACGCAAGTAGCGTTGCTATGGCTCGTTTTAAGGTTCGTCGTGTTCCCATACTACTGTCCTCCCTATCTTCATATTTCGTGCAGGTATACTTACTTCATTTTGCACAAGTCTCCTTCTTTCACGGGCAATTTGCCCAAAAACGTATATCAATTTTACCATTTTTATACAAAATACACAAGAGTTTATTCATCAATAAAAACCACAACCCCACCACTCTTATCGGTGCGGAGGATGGTTGTGGGTGTTTCAGAAAGTGCGGCGAGTAATTCCTTGTGTGGATGGCCGTAGGAATTCTTTGCCCCACAGGAGATGAGGCTTACGCTGTCGTCGGAAAGCAGATCGTAAAGTGCCGGGCAGACGGAGTTCTTCGATCCGTGATGTGGTACTTTCAGAAGTTCGACGGAACCCGAAGCGGGAAGATTGCCGGGAGAATCAAGCGCACAGTGAAGTCCCTCCGTCCCCGCGTCACCGGTGAAGACGGCATCAACGCTACCTGATTGATACCACAGGATGAGTGACGCATCATTCTTATCTCCTGAGGGAAGCGGGTCCACAGGCCCCAGGCAGGTAAATGTACTCTCCCCGTTACTGATCACATCTCCGTCTCCCATATAGACCACCGGGACGCCTGCTGCCTGTGCCGTCCCAATAAGCTTCTCTGTCTCCCCATCTACCACGATACAGTCGGAAAGGACAATCGCTTTTATCGTAACGCCGGATAAATCTCCCTCCTCAAGTATCTCAATCAGACCGCTGATATGATCCGCGTCGGCATGTGTTACAAACCACGCATCGATCCGACTCACGCCGTAGTATCGAAGCGCCGGTGCAATCCCATATCTTCCGATTCCCTTTTCAGACGAAGATCCGCCGTCGATCATAAAGCAACCACCTCCGTCGGCGCGAAGGAAGATTCCGTCGCCCTGTCCGACATCCATCATCAGAACCATCTCCTGCCGCCCGGAAGAGACAAGAATTCCAAACGAAGTCCAGAACAGGAAAGCTCCCGCCGAGACCATCAAAACGACCGTAAGAAATGACCTCCTGAATCTCACTACAATCACATGCCCCACCTTCACCATTGCAAACAGGATTCCATACCACGCCACGAGATACCACAGTGAAAACTTTCCGGTCACGACATGGTGAAACGACAAGCGCAGATTCAAGCGACACAGCCACTCATAAAACATCAGCAGGTACTTGGCAGGAAGCAGAAATACCGATGCAAGCGGCATCGACACAAAAGAAACAAGAAGTCCGAGAAATCCGGAAATCACAATCGGAGAAAGCAGAAGAACCACCGGCACATTGATCAATACACCGTAGGTAGGAATCTCGTAGTAGATATACAGTATCATTGGGGTCAACACCATATTAAGTCCAAGTGTAAATACAATCTTCTTCGCGCGAGGCACGCGATCCGACCACCATCTTCCAAGGCATACGCCGAAGATTGCAGCAAATGACATCAACACTCCGCCGTCATACATCCGCTCCGGCTTTAAAACCAACATAAGAAACAGCGCCACGGAAAGCGAGGTCAACATATCGTAATGACGTCCCGCAATCCGACCGACGACCACGATTACCATCATGATCACTGCGCGAAGCGTTGCGGAACCCATGCCGGTCATTGCGGCATAGACCATTACAAATGCAACTGCAATTCCGGAAGCAGGAAACACCGGCACGCCGAGTTTCTCCAGAAGAAAAAGCAGCACTCCTGCCACCAGCGTGATATGAAGTGATGAGATGGCAAGCACGTGGGCGATTCCTCCCGTACGATACAATTCTCTGATATCTCGGTCGATACCCTTACGATTTCCCAAGAGAATTCCCGAAAGAAGAGATGCCGTTTTCTCGTCCGTTGCAGCATAAAGCCGTTCCTCTGCCATATCCCGCACCCGACCAAGCTGAGGCAGAAGCGATGCATTCTCACTCCCGTACTTCTTTTCTCCCTTCCCGGTCACATAAACTCTGAAAGAACAATTCTCACTCTCCGATACATTTGCCACCCTCTGAAGTGTATCGTAAGATGCCTCCTTCGTACCTCCGCCGTCCCACAGCACGCCCACATAGAAAAATCCTGCGCAAGCAAAAAGAGGCAAAAGTAAAACACTCTTGCCTCTGCGCATCAAAAGAAAGACACCAAAAACGAGTGCTGCGACAAGCATCGCAAGCACACGGTCGCTACGGGAAAGTACGCATGCTACCTCTCCAAGTGCAAACGATACCATCGCCAAAAACAGCGGTCTTTTCATAAATCTCCTTATTCAGTTTATTCTTCCTTCAGTATCGCGGAATTAAATACCAACGGCTCCGAGAGCACTACCGTGTCATGGAAGGTTGAAACAGTCTCGCCGTCCACCGTAATCCTCACGTAGGAAACGCTGTCCGACAGTGTGTAAACGGAATTAACGATTGAGTAAACAACCGACTCCGGCGTGTGCCCGGACACCTCGGACAGGAAGTCATCGGACAGATCGAGATTCAACGTATCTCTGGTCTGGCTCACGGAATTGACCTTGGTGCTTCTCGGTATGGTTCCCGTTGCAGCAAGGTGGTCGATCAAGAGTTCCTCCATGGACTCATCGGGGGTCGGATAGATACGTACGGACTTTTCAACAAGTGTCGCTCCGTCCGCACCGGCCTCATACACGCGAACGGTTCGCGGATTGTATCTGTCGTATGCATCACCGTCGCTGTCATAATAGTAAACCGATGATCTCGTAAAGATCTCTTCGGATAGCTTTTCTCCGAGTTCACTCGTCCTTGTCAGGCTGATGGTCTCAATCTCCGGCAGCTGGAACAGTGTCTCCGTGATTGCCGCGGCAAGAAGCACCCTGCTCTCCACTGACGCATCCTCCTGCACCACGATGGTCAGAGCGAGATTGTTATCCTCTCCCAGCATGTAGGTGTAGGATGTAAACTGATTGTCACAGGCCGTAACAAGCTCCGTCAGGAGTTCTTCCACCGACTGGGTCAGATTATCCGGCGTCCTCAAGCGATACGTCTGCTCTCTTTTCTCCACGCGAAGCCCTTCGGGATGATAGATATTTAATTCGCCGTTTTCATTCTCAACCTTGTCCTGCTTTTTTTCCGCGGTTCCGATTCCGGGAAACGTGCATGCACTAAGCGCCGCCGATAGGGCAAGGAGGAGAAGAAGGAGTTTCATCTTTTTCATCTTATTCCTCCTCTGCATACCGAAGCGGGATCTTGATGGTAAATGTGGTTCCCTGCCCGGATTCACTGTACAGTTTGATGGATCCGTGATGCATGGCAATTACATTTCTCGTAATGGCAAGACCAAGTCCCGTGCCTCCCGTATCCCGACTTCTCGCCTTGTCGACACGGTAGAACCTGTCAAAGACACGATCCTTGCAGTCATCCGGTATACCCACGCCTGAATCCGCCACCTTCACATGAAAGAATTTGTGATCGGCATTTAGCGTGACCTTCACAAAACCGTGATCCACATTGTATTTGACTGCATTCTCGATGATATTGGTTAAAGCGAGTGACAGTTTCACCTCATCCACGGCGGCTGTCACCTCACGGTAACTCTCGTAGGTAATCTCGATGGAACGCTCCTCAGCGATGGGTGTCACGCGCTTTAGGATTACATCGATCAGGTTGTTGATATCAACCTCCTCAATGTTCATCTCCGTAGATTGACGATCCGTACGAACCAGGGTAAGGAGGTCCGTGATGATCTTACTCTCGCGATCGATCTCCTCGACGATATCAGTCATGAATTCCTTGTACATGGGCAGATCCGCATCCTCGTTGGATACAAGTGAATCCGCAAGCACCTTCATCGAAGTGATGGGCGTCTTTAACTCATGGGACACATTGGATACGAATTCCTGTCTGGTGGAGTCAAGCGTCATCATCCTTCGGATGATCTCATTGTAATTGGCGGTCAGTACCCGCATCTCCTTGAACCCGCGCACGGGCATATTGTCATCGAGGCGTCCGAGCTTCGCCGTCTCGAGCTGTCTGTTCACGCGCTTGATCCCGTGCACGCTAACGCCCGAAACCAGAATGCCGACTGCGACACTGGCAAGCAGGATGACAGCAAGTACAAAGATTGCGCGTCGCTCCAGTGCCTTCTTTACGCTTTCGAGTCCGTTGGTCCTGCCCTGCAGTATCAGAACGCCGTAAACCTGATTGCCGCTTTTTACCTGACGGATGTAGTGCAGGTCGTGTCCTTTCTCATGGAAAACATAGGGCTTTACGCCCGTCATCACACGCATGATATCCTCGCTTATGATATAAGCGCCGCGATTACCGGCAAAGGTATCCGCCACCACGCGATAGTTCGTATCCACGACGATTACTCTTCCCTGCTTCTCCGTTGCGATCGACTCGATCATATCGGACAGATCCACCGGTTCGGTTACGGAAAATGCGTTGTCGGCAAGTTTGCCTGCAAGCAGTTCTCCCTGCTGGCTTAAGTTTTCTTTTACATTCTCCTTGTAGTGATCCGCATAGGACAGGTTCATAAACCAGGCGTAGACGATCAGCAGCACGGTGCTTACGGCCACCATCATAAACATGATAAAAAAACGCATGGAGAAACTCGCCCGCTCTGCTTTGGACTTCTTCTCCCTGACCGGTTTTTTCTCTTTGATTCTTTTGTTTTTCTCTTTCTTCTCTTTTTCCTTCATGTTGATAGAATATCACTTTTAAGATACAATGTAAACAAAAGGAGTGCTGTGAAATGGAGATAAAAGATTTCCCGAAAATCGATCTGCACTGTCACTTAGACGGTTCTCTTTCGCCTGCGTGGATTGCTTCCGCACTTGATATTCCGTGCGATGATGCCCTCCGTGAAAAACTGCAGGCGCCCGTGCGCTGTGCTTCGCTTGCCGAATACCTGACGCGTTTTGATCTTCCGCTCTCCGCGCTCACCACGGCGGAGCGCTTTGCATCCGCTGTTGAGGATGTTCTGGCACAGGCCGCCGCCGAGCATATTGTCTACACGGAAATCCGCTTTGCACCCATGCTTTCTGTCCGGGAAGATCTACGTGTGGAGGCGATCGCCGAAGGTGCAATCGAAGGACTCCGTCGCGGCACCGAAGCGTACGACATCAAAGCCGGTCTCATCTTCTGCGCCATGCGCCATATGTCCGAAAAAGAGAATCTTGCCGTGCTCGAATTAACGCGCAGATACCTCGGGCAGGGTGTTGTCGGATTTGACATCGCAGGGGACGAAGCCGCCTTCGGAAACGAACGATTCGCCGATCTCTTCAAAAAGGCAAGGGCATACGATATTCCCTTCACCATCC
>CAMOHF010000099.1 GCA_946614685.1 uncultured Clostridia bacterium
CCAGATTGAGATCAACGAGAAAAAAGCCTACGCCGGCATGACCGAGAATACTTCCGTTCAAAAGAAAGAATCTTCGGATGCCTATAAGGAAGCAGTCAGCAGAAGTAACCTGAATCCGAGATATACATTTGACACCTTTATCGTCGGTGACAGTAACCGTCATGCACATGCTACCTGCCTTGCGGTTGCGGATCTTCCCGGACAGGATAACTTCAATCCCCTGTTTCTCTACGGAAATTCCGGACTCGGCAAGACACATCTCATGCAGTCGATCGCGCATTACATTCTCCAGAAGAACGAGAACACCAATGTTCTTTACGTACCTGCCGAGACATTTATCATCGAGATCATCGACGCCATCAAGAATCATACAACCAACGTTTTCCGTGATAAATACAGAAAAGTTGACGTACTTTTGATCGATGATGTGCAATCTCTTATTAATAAGGAAAGTACTCAGACAGAATTCTTCAATACTTTCAATGATCTGTACAACAATAACAAGCAGATCATCCTGTCTTCGGACCGTCCTCCCAAGGAATTAAAATCCCTGGATGAGCGTATCAAGTCCAGATTCGAGTGCGGCGTTCCCATCGATATCCATGAACCGGATTACGAAACCCGTATGGCTATTCTTCATAACAAGGCGGAACTTGATCATCTGACCAATATTCCCGAAGAGGTCTTTAACTACATTGCGGAGAATGTCACCAACAATGTCCGTGAACTTGAGGGAGCTTTAAACAGACTGCGTGTCTTTTCTCTTACCGGAGATGAAATCACGCTGGATATGGCGATCACTGCCTTAAAAGACGTTGTCAACAAAGACAACATGATTGTCAACAATCCGGATCATATTGTGGACATCGTTTCCGATTACACTCACATTTCTGCGGATGATATTCGTTCCAGTAAGAGAAGTCAGGAGATTGCCACAGCCAGACAGATTGCCATGTACGCCATCCGAAAGAATACCTCTCTCGGCCTTCAGGCGACAGGAGATATCCTGGGCGGAAGAAATCATGCAACTGTCATAAGCGGTATCGAGAAAATCGAATCCATGATGAAGGAAGATCCTTCCTTTGCCAATTATATCGATACTCTGATGAAGAAACTCAAACCTTCCACATAATTTGAACATAACTTTTTGGACTTACCACAAAAGTTTAACCAATTAGAATGTCAGGTTTTTCAAGGCTTTGGACCACTTATTCACAAATCCACAGCCCCTACTACTATAACTACTGATATATTTATTATTTAAACGCTCTGTGCGCGAAAGGAGAACTCCATGAAGATCAAGTGTCTGAAATCCAATCTTCAGTCAGCCTTAAACATTGCATCAAAAGCAGTATCATCCAAAACCAATATGCCGATTTTGGAATGTATCATGATAGAAGTCTATGCAGACAGCATCAAGCTTGTTGCCAACGACTTAGAACTCGGTATTGAAACCGTCTTAGAAGGTGAAGTGATCGAGATGGGTCGCATCGCAATCGAAGCCAAGATCTTTATGGACATCGTAAGAAAGATGCCGGACAGCGAAATCTACATCGAGACCACATCCGATTACAAGACCATCATTCGCTGCGAGAAGTCAAAGTTTACCATCGCCTCCAGATCCGGTGACGACTTTACGGAGCTTCCCGAAATTGAAAAAGAAAAGAGCATCACGGTATCACAGTTTACTTTAAGAGAGATTATCAGAGAGACCATCTTCTCAATTTCGGATAATGAAAACAACCGTATGATGACAGGTGAACTCTTCCAGGTGAAGGACGGCATGCTTACCGTCATATCATTGGACGGATTCAGAATTTCCCTTCGCAATGTCAAGATCAACGACAGCACGGAGGAAATCAAGGCGATCGTTCCCGGAAAGACTCTGACGGATCTTTCGAAAATCATCAGTGGAGGAGTGGACGATCAGGTAGTGATCTACTTCACGGACAGACACATTCTCTTTGAGTTCGAGAATACACTGGTAGTCAGCAGACTGATCGAAGGTGATTATTTCAATATTGCGCAGATGTTCAACATCACACACGAAACCGTGATCACCTGCCGCAACAAAGAGCTGCTTGACTGTATCGACAGAGCGTCTCTTCTGATCAAGGAGTCTGACAAGAAGCCCATCATCATGTCAGCCAAGGATGACAACACCATGTACTTGAAGTGTGATACCATGATGGGATCCATGAATGAAGAATTAGAGATTGCCAAGCAGGGCAAAGAGATCATTATCGGATTTAATCCTCATTTTTTAATGGACATCATGCGTGTCATCGAAGATGAGGAGATCAAACTTTACATGAAGGATTCCAAGTCACCCTGTATCATCAAGGATGACGAAGGAAAGTATGTATATGTGGTATCTCCGGTGAATATCAACGCGGGAGCATACTAGGAAACGTCTATGCATATTTTAAAGATCAGAGAAGGCGAAGAATTCATCAAGCTGGGTCAGGCCTTAAAGGCAACAGGTCTTGTAGACAGCGGCGTCGATGCCAAGGATGTCATCACACAGGGACTTGTGGTGGTGAACGGAGAGATTGAAAACAGAAGAGGCAGAAAACTCTACGACGGCGACGAAGTTGAATTCGACGATGACAAAATCAGCATCCAGAGATAGGTATGTACATAGAGAATCTGGCACTCAACCACTTCAGAAATTATGAGACGGCGGAGATCGGTTTTTCAAAGGGTATCAACATCCTCTACGGAGACAATGCCCAGGGAAAGACCAACATCTTAGAGGCAATCTACATGCTTGCCACAACCAAGTCTCACAGAGGCAATCACGATAAGGAGATCATCTCCTTCGGTGAGGATGAAGGTCATATCAGGGGACAGATCGTGCGAAACGATATCTCCCATCGCATTGATATGCATCTTCGAAAACAAAAGAGCAAGGGGATTGCCGTGGATATGGTACCCCTTAAGAAAAGTGCGGATCTCTTCGGACTCATGAACATCATCCTGTTTTCACCCGAAGATCTGTCCATCATCAAGAACGGTCCCTCGGATCGGCGCAGATTTATGGATATGGAACTGTGCCAGTTAAGTAGGATCTACTACAGTGATCTCTCGGGATACAACAGAGTTTTATATCAGCGAAACAATCTGCTGAAGCAGATTTCATATAACAGCAAGCAGCTTGATACCCTGCCCGTATGGGATATGCAGCTTACGGAATACGGCAAAAAGGTGATCAAAGAAAGAGAAAAATTCATCTCGCTGCTTAACGATATTCTTCCGGACATCCACGGAAAACTCACGGAAGGTAAGGAGAATCTCAAGGTTCGCTATGTAAAAAGCGCAGATCTTGACACTTACGAAACAGAACTTGATGAGAAGAGAGATTCGGATATCCGATATCAGACCACACAGATCGGACCGCACAGGGACGATATGGAATTTGTCATTGATGATATGGATGTCAAAAAATACGGATCCCAGGGACAGCAAAGAACCGTGGCTTTATCCCTGAAACTTGCCGAGATCGAGCTGGTAAGAAGGACCATCGACGAGGAGCCGGTACTGCTTCTTGACGATGTCATGTCCGAGCTTGACGCGGGAAGAAGAGATGCACTTCTTGCATCCATCAAAGATACGCAGACGATCATTACCTGTACAGGGTATGATGATTTTATCAAGGAGCGTTTGTCTGTAGATCGTATCTACAGAGTACGTTCCGGAACAATAGACATAGAAAACGCATTGTTCTAGTTAGGAGGAAATATGTCCGAAAACACAGTTCAGGATTACGGAGCAGATCAAATCCAAATATTAGAGGGGTTGGAGGCTGTCAGAAAGAGACCCGGTATGTACATCGGAAGTACTTCGACAAGAGGCCTTCATCACCTGGTTTACGAGATCGTGGACAACGCCGTGGATGAGGCACTTGCCGGATTCTGCGACCACATCGAGGTATACATCAACGGAGATAATTCCATAACGGTTATCGATAACGGACGTGGTATTCCCACAGGAATACACGAAAAAGCAGGCATTCCTGCGGTAGAGGTCGTATTCACGATTCTGCATGCCGGCGGTAAGTTCGGCGGTGGAGGATACAAGGTATCCGGCGGACTTCACGGCGTAGGCGCCTCTGTTGTAAACGCACTTTCCAACTGGCTGGAGGTTGAAATCTCCCGTGACGGAAAGGTATACAGACAGCGCTACGAGAGAGGGCACGTCGTATACAAGTTAAAAGAGGTCGGCAAGTCCGATCACACCGGCACCAAGGTTACATTTATGCCGGATGATACCATCTTTGATGATGTGATCTTTGACTATGACGTCCTCCGAAGAAGACTTCGTGAGATGGCGTTTCTTACCAAGGGACTTCGCATCTGTCTTGAGGACAAGAGGAGCGAGGAGCCAAAGAGAGAGGAATTCCACTACGAGGGAGGAATCATTGAGTTTGTAAAATACATCAATCGTCATAAGAATGTGCTGTACGATAAAGTCATCTATTGTGAGGGTATGAAGGATGATATTTATGTGGAAGTCGCTATGCAGCACAACGACTCCTACAATGAGGCAACCTTAAGCTTCGTTAACAACATCAATACTCCGGAAGGCGGTATGCATTTGACGGGCTTTAAGTCTGCCATCACTAAGATTTTCAACGATTACGCACGTACCAATAAGCTGCTTCGCGAGAAGGAGGAGAATCTTTCCGGAGATGATCTTCGTGAGGGACTCACCGCCATCGTATCCATCAAGATTCCCGAGCCGCAGTTCGAGGGTCAGACCAAGCAGAAGCTGGGTAACGCAGAAGCAAGAACCGCAGTGGAAAGCCTTGTATCCGAGAAGCTTACCTACTTCCTGGAGCAGAATCCTCAGGTAGCGAAGGCAATCGTCGGCAAGGCGGTTGTGGCACAGCGTGCGAGAATGGCAGCGAGAAAAGCAAGGGATGTGGCAAGAAAGTCCACCCTTGAAAGCAACATGGCTCTTCCCGGAAAGCTGGCAGACTGTTCGGATACGGATCCCAAGAAATGTGAGATCTACATCGTGGAGGGCGATTCCGCGGGTGGATCCGCCAAGACGGCCCGTTCCCGTGCAACCCAGGCAATCCTGCCCCTCCGCGGTAAGATCCTGAATGTCGAGAAAGCCAGAATCGACAAGATTTTAGGCAATAAAGAGATCCAGGCGATGATCACGGCCTTCGGTACCGGCATCAAGGATAACTTCAACATCGAGAAGCTTCGCTATGACAAGATCATTATCATGACGGATGCCGACGTCGACGGTGCGCATATCGCAACGTTGATGCTTACCTTCTTCTTCCGCTTTATGCCGGAGCTCATCCGTCAGGGACATGTGTACCTTGCACAGCCCCCTCTTTACAAACTTGAGAAGAACAAGAAGATCTGGTATGCCTACAGCGATGATGAGCTTGCCAAGATCATCGATGAAGTCGGCAGAGATCAGAACAACAAGATTCAGCGTTACAAAGGTCTTGGAGAGATGGATGCGGAGCAGCTTTGGGATACCACCA
>CAMOHF010000100.1 GCA_946614685.1 uncultured Clostridia bacterium
AACTCGCATAGAATACGAGCACTTACGGACCGCCGTGGGTGCTCTTTTTTCGTACGCAGAGATACGCAGGGATGCAGACCGTGTTGCCGGACACATCGATAGACTCGGCCGGGTGCCAGGCGCCTTCCTGGGACGCGCTCTCGCTTGTATTCACACGCAGCGGACGCTAAGCTCGTGAAGAACCTCGCTAAGCGCCGGCGTGTTCATGCAGTCCCTGGAATGCACCTACACCCGACCTCGAGTTGATAGATGCCTGTGCAATCTGTACGTGGTTAATACGAAAGCGTGAGCAGGGATGCGGGCCGCGTTGCAAGGTCAGCAGAGGGTCTCGGTACTTAGCGATTCAGGCACGCAGTGGCTGAGAGCTTAGTACCGCTAGGGCACCCTCTACTAGCGGGAGCGTGTCCGGCAACACGGTCCGCATCCCTGCGTATTCCTGCGTAGCCCTGCGCATCCCTGCGTAAGGGTCGAATCTTAGGTGTTTCAGGGTACGAAAAAAGAGCACCCACGGCGGTCCGTAAGTGCTCGTATTCTATGCGAGTTTGTTGCTGTCCTGGCCCTTCTTGTAGAAGTGGATCAGCAGCCTTGCGATCGGCTTTGGCCAGAACTTGCGGTAGATCTCGTAGTCCTCGGCCGTGCGTCCGTCTCCGTCTCCGATGACATTGGAGGTCTCGGAGCCCTCGTGCACGCGGTGTCCCATCACGGGCTTTTTCACGTAGCAAAACGCGCCGTGCAGTCTGGAGTAGCGTTCCCATGCCTGCCAGTCGAGGTCCGCCTTCTTCCCGGTCTCGAAGGGTTCTTCGGGAAGTCGTGCGCGAACGAAAGTTACGGAAGGGCAGCAGATGCCGCATCCGAAGGCGAGGGATCGACGACGCAGGAACCGACTGTTCCAGGTGAATTTCGTCACAAAAGGAAGCAGCAGGATGCGCTTGATCCGAAGCAGGCGATTACTCATTACCGGCTTGCCGTCACGGATCTCATAATACCCGGTGTGGGCGAGGATGGGATCGGAGGTGCCGTTTAAGGCCTTCAGCGTAAGCGCAAGGAAGTCTTTGTTGTAGATATCGTCCTGGTGTGCAATGGTTACAAGCGGTGTTTTGGCCTTGCTGTATGCATAGTTCCAGTCTCCGGCAATATCCGGAGCTGCATCGTGCTCGTAGAGTTTGATTCCGAACTCTTCTGCAATACGACGGATGTGATCGTTCGGTGTGGAAGTGGCGATCAGAATGTGTCCCCGCTCGGTCTGTGTGAGAAGGGAGCGGATGCAGGATGCGAGGTATGGACTTTCCTTGTAGGCACACACGCAGAAGGTGTGGTCTTTCGCGGTATAGATCATGCCTTGTTCTCCTTGTCGGAAGCGGCCTCAAGGTCGCGTACGCGTTTCTCAAGCAAAGCCTGCGTCTGTGTAAGACTACGCAGACGTTCGTTCAATCCTGAAACGATGGAAGTCAGTGACAGGATGATCAGCAAAAGGAAGATAACGCCGACGAAGAATATGGCGTTCGTTTCCGAGTAAATTCCGAGCATATGCGTGAAAAAACGTATGATGCCGGGAAAGATGGCGCAGATGAGAAGTACAAGTCCTGCGAGAAACCACATCAGAGAGTACTTTAAACTCATGCGGCCCTTGCGCATCAAGAGGATGATGAGCAGGATATAAAGCAGCACCAGTATGATGAGAATGGTGCGAAACAATGTCGTCATCATGGATGATTTACCTCCATTTTTTGCCTACGAGTTTGTAGATCAGGATCGCAAGCGTTACCTTGATCATGTAGTAGACGGATTTGGCTGCGTTGATCGAGGACACACCCTGGGTGCGCTCGTTCATGATCACAGGGATCTCCTTCACGCGAAACCCGCTCAATGTGGATGCGATGATGGACTCCGGTTCGGGATAGTCCTGCGCATAGTTTCTGGAGAAGAATTCGGTGACATCCTTGCCGGCTGCACGGAATCCGCTGGTTGCGTCGGTGATCTTCACATGTCCGCAGAGGCGAAGCACGGCGCCGAGAAGCCGGATGCCGAGCCTGCGCATACCTGAGGTCTGAAAGCCTTCCTTGTCGATAAATCGTGAGCCGATCACGAGGTCGGCCTCGCCTTCCTCGACGGGTCTGATCAGATCGCGGATATAGGAAGCGTTGTGCTGTCCGTCTCCGTCAAACTGAATGGTGATATCGTAGTTATGCTGAACGGCATAGCGATAGCCTGCCTGCATGCCGCCTCCGATACCCAGGTTCACGGGAAGCTTGATGTGATTGATGCCATGAGAAACCAGAACCTCTTCCGTATCATCGGTTGAGCAGTCGTTCACGACCACATAATCAATGCCCGGGCAGTCCTTCTTTAAACTCTCGATGGTATTCACGATGTTAAGCGCCTCATTGTAGGCGGGGATGATCACCAGTGCTTTCATATTTAGTCAACCTTGGGTGCCTTGTAGTTGTCGCTAATGGTTCCCTTCTCCTTGTATTCCTGAATACGAGCCTGGATACGCTCGGACTGATCCAGCAGCTGGCTGATGGATGCGTTGTGGTTCAGGTGGTCGATCAGGGTTGCGATATATTTGCTTAAGTCTGCAGACTCATACCAGGAGCGTGTGAAAAGCTCGGGATCCTGGTAGGTCAGATTGGTCGTGATGACTTTCTCGATGATACCGTTCTTGTATGCCTCATCGAAGATGGAAAGACCTGCGGTGAAGAGGCCGAAGGTGGCAAGTGCATATACGCGGCGTGCCTTTCTCTCTTTGAGCTGCTTTGCCACATCGAGCATACTCTCGCCGGATGCGATCATGTCGTCGATGATGATCACGTCCTTGCCCTCTACGGAATCGCCGAGGAATTCGTGTGCAACGATGGGGTTCTTGCCGTTCACTATGGTGGTGTAATCGCGGCGCTTGTAGAACATGCCGACGTCTACGCCCAGGTGGTTCGCGAAGTAGATCGCACGGTTCATGGCCCCCTCATCGGGAGAGATCACCATCATGTGCTCGTTGTCGAGCTCAAGGTTCGGTGTGGTGCGAAGAAGTGTCTTGATGAACTGATAGGTGGGCATGATGTTCTCGAATCCGCTGGTCGGGATGGCGTTCTGGACTCTGGGATCGTGCGCATCAAATGTGATGATGTTCTCAACACCCATGTTCACCAGCTCCTGAAGTGCAAATGCGCAGTCAAGGGACTCGCGGCTGGAACGCTTGTGCTGACGGCTCTCATACATAAAGGGCATGATGACCGTAAGACGGGTAGCCTTGCCGGCGATGGCTGCGATGACACGCTTCAAATCGGAGTAGTGATCATCCGGGGACATCATATTTGCATGTCCGCAGATGTTGTATGTGACACTGTGGTTCATAACATCAACCAGAAGGTAGAGGTCGTCGCCGCGAACGGTTTCACGGATGACACCCTTGGCCTCTCCGGAACCGAAACGAGGGCACTCGGATTTTACGATGTAGGAATCTTTCTGATATCCCTTGTATGTGAAATGCTCTGTGTGCTCCGCAAGTCGGTCCGCACGCCACTTGGCGAGATAGGAATCAACTTTCTTGCCGAGTTCCATGGAACTTGCAAGCGGTATAATACCGAGTTTTCCTACGGGTACATTGATAAGGTTACTTACGTCAGGCATGATTTGTCCTCCCTAGGTGGTTGCTTGAATAATCTTTTTTCTTTTTTGGTATCTTATGTTATCACCATATAGATTGAATATGGTGTAATTTGCAACAATCCTCGACATGATGCGCTCGTTGTAACGGGACGCAAATTTCTGCATGGAGAGATTGGTGGAAATGAGACAGGAGAGTCCGTAATTGCCTCTTCTGTTAATAATCTCAAAAAGCTGGGACACGACGTAACTGTTGGTCAGCTCGGTTCCCAGGTCATCAATGATCAGAAGCTCACAGGAGTATACATAGTTATATACATCCGCAAGTGCCTTGTTGTCTTTCATGTGATACTCCGCGAGGACGGATTCGAAAAGCTCGTTCGCGGTAAGGTAGAGCACGGTGTGTCCGGAATCCAGAAGCTCCTTGGCGATACAGTTGGTCAGAAATGTTTTGCCGAGGCCCGTATCTCCGTAGAAAAGGAGATTTCCCCGCTTGGCACCGGGGGTGTTAAATGCGTCGACAAACTGATGTGATTTTTCGAGGATGCTTTTGGCGTTGTCGTAGGGTGTGTAGGTCTTATCTTCCCACGGCTCGCGGCTGTAGTAGTCCAGGTCGAAAGTACTGAAATTCTCATGCTCCAGGATGTCGCGCAGGTTGGACATTAGGTAGAGCCTGTCGGTTAGACGTTTCATAAAGCAGTGACATCTGGCGCCGTTGATAAAACCGGTGTCCTCGCAATCCGCGCAGTCGTAGATGGGATCCAAGTAATCCTCGGGATATCCGTGCGCTGCCAGAAGCGAGCGCTTTTGCTCTGTGCGGCTGCGGTTCGTATCCTGTGTTGCATCATCTGCGGCACGGCCTTCGATCCGGGCGATGGCAAGAGCCAAGTAATCGCTCCTGCTCGTCTGCTCGAGATCACGGATCTCGGGGATCTGCTCGTAGACTTCGGCGCGGCGCTCCTGAAGCTTTCGCTTGTTCGTAAGACGCGCCTGCTCATATTCGCGAAGGATGTCAGCGATCTTAAGCATCTTAAACTGCATCAGTTATTTACCTCTTTCAGGAAGAGTTCCTCCATCTCGGAAAGCTCTTTGGCCATATTGGTCTGCTTGAAGTCGTCGATGTTGCTGATCACGGCACCCTTGGACCGTGCGGCCTTCTCGATGGCTTTCTTCTCGGCGAAGTCCTTGGACTCCTTCTCCACATCCTTTACGGTGCGGACGTTCTTCTTGTGCCAGTCTTCGAGGATACCGTTGATATAAGGAAAGTTCACGGAACTCGGTCTGGTGATGATGGCTTTCTCGCAGGCTGCCTTGATGACATCGTCGGTGAAAAGCAGCTCCTTTGTCCAATGGTTGATGAAATCCATCTCAAGATTTAGAGGACGTGAACGCTTCACATCCAGCATGCGATAGAGATCACGAATCAACGCATTCGTTCTGTCGCAGCGCTCCTTCGCCTGTGCGCGGGTGGTGATACCGTCCTCGTACCATGCGATGGCGACGCTCTCCATGTAGCGGCAGTTCTTCTTGCCGATGGAGGTGCAGTATTCGATCAGATACTCAAAGAGATCGACGGAGAAATGCAGTGTGTCATAAATATATTGAAGCGTGTCGGCATCTCTTGCGGAGATCTGCTTTGCAAAGAGGGTCTCGACCTGGTAGACGATGGACTGGAAGTCTTCGTCGGTCATCAGGTCTTCCATAGCCTCTGCCGTGAATTTCGGTTTCGCGGGAACCTCACGCTTGGCGGGTACTTCGGCAACCGGTGCTTCTTTGACTGCGGGTGCGGCCTTCGGTGCTGCCTTGATGGGCGTTACCTGTGCCGTTTCGTGAAGGATGGAGACTGCATCTGTATCTACCTTGAAGAGATCGGTCTGCGGAGATAAAGGAAGCAGCACGATA
>CAMOHF010000101.1 GCA_946614685.1 uncultured Clostridia bacterium
CAATTCCTTCAGGGTTCCGATCTCCTCGGGTACATCCTGAGGATCTCCGGGGCCGTTCGATATGAAGACGCCGTCGGGAGACAGGGCCATAATCTCTTCGCTGCCGGTGTCATAGGGGACAACCGTTACGTTACATTTATTCGCATTGAGCATCCTGACAATGTTCTGCTTCATGCCGCAGTCGATGGCAACCACGTGGAAGCGAGGATTTGAAGTACGACTGTACCACTTCTTCCTGCTGCTGACTCTCTTTACGGCGTCATGCGGCACGGGTGTATCGGCGATTTTAGCGACGGCATCCTCCACGGGTGTATCCGCATCGGTTATGATACCGCGTCTCGCACCTACATCACGGATGCTTCGTACCAGCTTTCTGGTGTCCACACCTGAGATACCCGGGATGTCGGACTCCTCGAGCAGTTCCGATACGGAACGCACGGAGCGGAAATTCGAAGGGTTCTCGTTTAAGTCTCGGACGATAAAGGCCGAGGGTGCGATCAAACGGCTCTCGAAATCTTCATCACAGATGCCGTAGTTTCCGATCAGCGGATAGGACATCACAATTCCCTGATCCGTATAGGACGGATCGGACAGGATCTCCTGGTAACCGCTCATGGAAGTGTTGAATACGATCTCGCAGACAGCGTCCCGTCCGGCGCCGAATCCGTTGCCGAAGTAGATGCTTCCGTCTTCCAAAACCAGCTTTCTGTCAGGCTTCATCTTTTTCACTCCTTACTGTCGCCGCCTCCACAAAATGTTCAAACAACGGGTGCGGTCGATTGGGTCTCGATTTAAACTCCGGATGATATTGTACTCCAATATAGAACGGGTGTCTATCCACTTCCACTGTTTCTACGAGACGATTATCGGGAGAGGTTCCGGAGATGATGAGTCCGGCCTCGGTAAGCGTGTCTCTGTAATCATTGTTAAATTCGTATCTGTGGCGATGTCGCTCGCTGATCTCAAGCTTGCCGTAGCAGCGTTCCATCAGACTTCCGGGTCGGATAACACAGGGATACTTGCCGAGCCGGAGTGTACCGCCCTTGTCAACTTCGCTTGACTGACCGAGCATAAAGTCGATCACCTTGTGCTCGGATGCATCCTTAAACTCACCGGAGCAGGCATCGGTAATTCCCGCCACATTTCTGGCAAATTCAATCACCGCGATCTGCATACCGAGGCAAATGCCCAAATAGGGAATGCCGTTGGTTCTCGCGTACTCCGCCGCAAGCAGCATGCCCTCCGTGCCTCTGTCACCGAAGCCTCCCGGTACCAGAATGCCGTGTACGCCGGCAAGCTTCTCCGAAAGATTGTCTCTGTTTAATTCTTCGGAGTCGATCCAATCGATCGCCACGTGCGCGCCCGCGCCGAATCCCGCATGGTGCAGTGCCTCGGCCACTGAGAGATATGCATCATGAAGCTGCACGTACTTTCCAACCAGCGCGATCGTCACATCCTTGGAACGGTCCTTGATCCTTCTGACCAGTTCCTTCCATTCGGTCAGATCCGGTTTTTTCGCCTTGATGGAGAGTTCCCTGCATACCACGCCGGAGAAACCGGATTCCTCGAGCATCAAAGGTGCCTCGTAAAGACTTTCCAGTGTACGGTTTTCAATGACACAGTCCTCTTTCACGTTGCAGAACATGGATATCTTTTTAAAGATGCTCTCTTCAAGCGGTTCATCCGCACGAAGCACAATGATGTCCGGATTGATACCCATACCCTGCAGTTCCTTCACCGAGTGCTGTGTCGGCTTGGACTTGTGCTCGTTGGAACCGTGCAGATAAGGCACCAGGGTGACATGAATAAAGAGACTGTTCTCCTTCCCCACTTCGAGGGAGATCTGTCTTACAGCCTCTAAAAAGGGCTGAGACTCGATGTCGCCGATGGTACCGCCGATCTCGGTGATGACCACATCCGCGTCTGTCTCCTTGCCCACATGATATACAAAATCTTTGATCTCGTTGGTGATGTGCGGGATAACCTGCACAGTAGAGCCGAGATACTCTCCCCGGCGTTCCTTGTTCAGCACGTTCCAATACACCTTGCCGGAGGTCAGGTTGGAGTACCTGTTTAAGTCCTCATCGATAAACCTCTCGTAGTGCCCGAGGTCCAAATCCGTCTCCGCGCCGTCCTCGGTCACGTAGACTTCTCCGTGCTGGTAGGGACTCATGGTACCCGGATCCACATTGATATAGGGATCAAGTTTCTGCGCCGCCACCTTCAATCCTCTTGCCTTAAGCAGACGCCCGAGGGACGCTGCCGTTATTCCTTTTCCAAGACCGGAGACCACGCCTCCGGTCACAAAAATATATTTCGTCATACTAACCAACCCTTCTGATCCTGTCCATTGCGCGTTCCGTATTCTCTCTGCTTCCGAATGCCGTCAGTCTGAAGTAGCCCTCTCCTCCGGGCCCGAATCCGACGCCCGGCGTTCCGACTACATTTGCCGCAGAGAGCAGATGATCGAAGAACTCCCAGCTGCTCATGCCGTCCGGTGTACGAAGCCAGATATAAGGTGCGTTCACGCCGCCCGAGGCCTCGTAGCCCGCATCGGAAAGTCCCTCGCGGATGATCTTCGCATTCTCCATATAGTAGGCGATCTGCGCTCTGATCTCGGCTCTTCCCGCCTCGGTGTACGCCGCTGCGCCTGCCCGCTGCACGATATAGGGAGCACCGTTATACTTGGTGCCGTGTCGTCTTGCCCAAAGCGACCAGAGGGAAGTTCCCTCCACGGTAAGATCCTTCGGGATCACGGTGAATCCGAGACGAAGTCCGGTGAACCCGGCCGTCTTGGAGAATGATCGAAACTCAATCGCGCAGGATTTTGCACCCTCACACTCGAAGATGCTGTGCGGCACGTCGTCCTCGGCGATATACGCCTCATAAGCCGCATCGTAGAGAATGACTGCGTCGTTGGCACGCGCGTAGTCCACCCACTTCTGAAGATCTGTTTTCTTCATCACTGCGCCGGTCGGGTTGTTGGGAAAACACAGATAGATCAGGTCGGGCTTCTCTTTGGGAAGCTCCGGCATAAATCCGTTTTCCTTAAGACACGGCATGTAGATCACGTTGCGGAAGTTCTCGGCGGCCTCGTCGTAGGTTCCGGTTCTTCCCGCCATCACATTGGAGTCAACATAGACGGGATATACAGGATCACACACTGCCACCTTGTTATCTAAACCGAAGATTTCCTGGATATTGCCACAGTCGCACTTTGCTCCGTCGGAGACAAAGATTTCATCGGCGCTGATGTCACATCCACGCTTTTCAAAATCCTCGCGTGCGATCACCTCACGCAGAAAGTCATATCCGAGATCCGGCGCATAGCCGTGAAAACCTTCTTCCGTACCCATCTCATCCACCGCCTGATGCAGCGCTTCGATAATGGTCGGTGCGATGGGTCTGGTGACATCACCAATGCCGAGGCGGATGATATCCGCGTCCGGATGTCCCGCTTCGAATTCCCGGATTCTCTTCGCGATCGTAGAGAACAGATAGCTTCCGGGCAGCTTCAGATAGTTTTGATTGATTGTAGCCACTTGTGACTCCTCCTTCTATTACAGGTTGCTGTATCCCATCAACGCGGTGTCTACCGCCTTCGCCGCGCCCCTTCCCTCGGCGATGGCCCAGACCACAAGGGACTGTCCTCTTCGCACATCGCCTGCGGCAAAGATACCCGGCTTGGATGTTTCATACGCAAGCGGTACGGTCTTTACATTGGTTCTTCCGTCGCGCTCCACGCCGAAGGCGTCCGTGACGTACTGTTCACTTCCGAGGAAGCCTGCCGCGATCAGCACAAGCTGCGCCGGCACGGTGCGCTCGGTTCCCTCCACGGGAACCATCTGCATACGTCCGCTTGCCTTATCTTTTTTAGCCTCAAGAGATACGAGAACAACCTCTTTTAAGTTACCCTTCGCATCCTTGACAAATTCCTTCACGGTCGTCTGATAAACTCTGGGGTCTGCGCCGAATACCGCGATGGCCTCCTCCTGACCGTAATCGGTCTTTAAGACCTTCGGCCACTCGGGCCAGGGATTTCCCGCCGTGCGTTCTTCAGCGGGTTTCGGCATCATCTCAAGCTGCGTCACGCTCTTTGCGCCGAGTCTGATGCAGCTTCCCACGCAGTCGTTTCCGGTATCACCGCCGCCGATGATGATCACGTCCTTGCCTTTCACAAGTTCCACGGGCGGTTTTTTCATATTGCTGTCCAAAAGTGACTTGGTCACTTCGGAAAGAAAATCCACTGCGAAGCGAATGCCTTTCGCATCTCTTCCCGGTGCGGCGATATCTCTCGGATTGGATGCCCCGCACGCTAAGATCACGCTGTCATATTCCTTGGTGAGTTCTTCCGCAGATACGGTTCGTCCCACATCCGCACCGGTTACAAATCTGACACCGGCTTCCTCCATCAAGCGCACTCTTCTGTCAATGATCCCCTTATCAAGTTTCATGTTCGGGATGCCGTAGCGAAGCAGCCCGCCCACACGGTCGCTTCGCTCGTATACCGTCACCTTGTGTCCTCTGCGATTGAGAAGCTGCGCCGCCGCAAGTCCCGCAGGACCGCTTCCCACAACCGCCACCTTCTTGCCGGTCCGCTTTTCGGGTGCCGGTTCCGTAACCATATCGTGTGCATAAGCATACTCGATCACGGCACGTTCATTTTCCTTGGTTGCCACGGACTTGCCGTGGAGGGAACAGGTACAGGCCGCCTCGCAGAGTGCCGGGCACACATTGGATGTGAACTCAGGAAAACTGTGTGTCACCGAAAGCCTCCTGTAGGCCTCCTCCATCCTGCCCGCGAATACCAGATCATTTACCTCGGGCACAAGATTATGAAGCGGACAGCCCGAAGCCATCCCTGCGATCATCATACCTGCCTGACAGAAGGGGATACCGCAGTCCATACATCTTGCGGCCTGCTTTCTTCTCTCATCTTCCGGTAGCTCACCGTGAAACGGGAGGAAGTCCTTGATACGCTCTTTCTCTTCCCTGACGGGTCCGTCTTTTCTTTCGTATTCCAAAAATCCGGTTGTCTTTCCCATATCCTTCTTCCTCCTTTCTAGCTTGCCTGCACAAAGGCTTTAAATGCTTCGATCTTCGCTGCTTCCGAATCCATACCCTGTTCTTCGAAGTGCGCAATCTTTCCGAGCATCGTCTTATAGTCCATCGGTATGATCTTCTTAAACATGGGAGCATAGGTGTCAAACGCATCCAGGATCATCCTGCCCTTCGCGGAACCCGTTGCGGCCACATGCTCTTCGATCATCCGCTTTAAGTCTTCCAGGTCATTCTTATGCTCCACAGCTTCCATGGATACCAGCTGCTTGTTCAGATTCTTGTAAAGGTGATTGTCCTCGTCGAGTACGTAAGCTACACCGCCGCTCATACCTGCCGCAAAGTTCTTCCCGGTCTTGCCGAGTACCACGGCCACGCCGCCGGTCATATACTCACACGCATGC
>CAMOHF010000102.1 GCA_946614685.1 uncultured Clostridia bacterium
GTCCGCATTTTAAATGTAAAACTTGGAGACCTGCGCCCCGGTACATACAGGAAACTCACAGCGGAAGAGGAGAAGGAACTCAGAAGACTGGTGGATAAAGATTAGTCCGATCCCGGACGGAGGATGACCGATATGGAAGATAAACTTACGCGTATCCGCGAACTGACAGAGAAGTTAAACGAGGCTGCGAAGGCCTATTATCAATTTGATACGGAGATCATGAGCAACAAGGATTATGACGCGCTCTATGATGAGCTGGTTGCCCTTGAGGAAGAAACGGGCGTGGTGCTTTCCGGAAGTCCGACGCATAAGGTAGGCTATGAAATCTTAAGCGAACTGCCGAAGGAGGCGCATCCTTCACCCATGCTTTCCCTTGATAAGACCAAGGATGTGGATGCGCTTGTTTCCTGGCTTGGCAGTCAGAAAGGCGTTCTTTCCTGGAAATTAGACGGTCTTACCGTGGTGCTTACCTATGAGGGAGGAGAGCTTGCGAAGGCTGTGACCCGTGGTAACGGAACCATCGGTGAGGTGATCACCAACAATGCACGCGTCTTTGCAAATGTACCGAAGACGATACCGTATAAGGATAGCTTGACGGTACGTGGCGAGGCGATCATTACATACACCGATTTCAACCGAATCAATGACAAGATTACGGATGTTGAATCAAAGTATAAGAACCCGCGAAACTTATGCTCGGGTTCCGTAAGACAGCTCAACAATCAGATTACTGCCGAGCGAAATGTACATTTCTTTGCATTCTCCATGCTTGATACGGGAGACGCGGCAATCGATGATCGTATTACGACACGCTTTGACTTTCTCGCGCGTATGGGCTTTGATGTGGTGGAGTGGAAGAGCGTTGACGCATCAAACCTGAAAGATACCGTGGCATGGTTTTCAGCGAAAATCGAGACGAATGATTTCCCTTCGGACGGTCTGGTTCTTTCTTACGATGACTGCGTTTACGGAAAGTCGCTCGGAAGGACAGCCAAATTTCCCCGTGATTCGATCGCTTTTAAGTGGGCGGATGAAGAAGCGGAGACAACCTTGCTTGATGTCGAGTGGAGTCCTTCAAGAACCGGACTCATCAATCCCGTGGCCATATTTACACCGGTTTGGCTTGAGGGAACCAGTGTGTCCCGTGCGAGCATTCACAATGTCAGCATGATCCGTGAATTAAAACTCGGACTCGGTGACACGATCAAGGTCTACAAGGCGAATATGATCATCCCTCAGATATCCGAAAACCTGACCAGGAAGGATGATCTTGTGATTCCGGACACCTGCCCCGCCTGTGGCGGTAAGACCGTGGTTCGAAGCGAGAACGAAGCAGAGACGCTGTTTTGCCCGAACCCCGAGTGCCCCGCGAAGGCTTCAAAGCTGTTTGCACATTTCGTATCAAGAAATGCGATGAACATCGACGGCCTTTCGGAAGCCACAATCGACAGGTTTATTGATTGCGGATATCTGACCGAAATCTATGACCTCTATCGTCTGGATCGTTACAGAGATGAGATCGTTGCACTTGAAGGTTTTGGAGAGAAGTCTTATGAGAATCTTCAAAAGGCTGTTGATGCGTCTAGAAAGACCTCACTGAAGCGGCTTCTTTACGGACTCGGTATCCTGAATGTGGGAAGCGCAACTGCAGGTCTGATCTGCAAATATTTTAAAGATGATCTTGATGCGATCATGAATGCCGATACGGAAAGTCTATGTGAAGTAGAAGGTATCGGGACCGTGATTGCCGAAGGGATTGTCGCATACTTCGGAGATGAAGGGAATCGTTCGGTTATCCGTGAGCTTTTGAAAGAGGTGGAACTTCAGATCGAAGAAAACACCGCACCTCAGGATCTCGCCGGAAAGACCTTCGTAATTACGGGATCTCTCAATCATTTTGAAAATCGTGATGCCTTAAAGAAGGTGATCGAAGATCGCGGCGGAAAGGTAGCCGGAAGCGTATCTGCAAAGACTCATTATCTGATCAACAATGATGTAACATCCGGTTCTTCCAAGAACCAGAAGGCAAAGTCACTCGGGATTCCCATTATTTCCGAGGAGGATTTCCTTGCCATGTCACAGTAGATCGCTGATTTGACTTCCCATCCAAAAGGATGTATCATACTTTATTAGACTGACAGAAAGGGAGGGAGTTTGTTCCATGCCCATCAAAATTGACAACGATCTTCCCGTGAAGAAGATCCTTGAACAGGAAAACATATTTGTTATGGATGAAAACCGTGCGGTCAGTCAGGACATCAGACCGCTGGACATCCTGATCTTAAACCTGATGCCTTTAAAAGAGGATACGGAGCTGCAGCTTTTAAGGAGTCTTTCCAATACGCCACTTCAGGTCAATATATCCTTTATCCGCACCATGTCATACGAGTCGAAGCACACTTCGAAGGCGCATTTGGAGAGGTTTTATACCGACTTTTCCAAGGTAAGACACAGAAAGTGGGACGGACTTATCATCACAGGTGCTCCCGTGGAGTTTATGGATTTTGAAGAGGTCGAGTATTGGAACGAGCTTACCGAGATCATGGATTGGTCCGAGAAGCACGTAACTTCCACCTTTCATATCTGCTGGGGCGCACAGGCAGGTCTTTATTACCGCTACGGCGTAAACAAGATCATCCTTCCGAAGAAGCTTTCCGGCATCTACAGACAGATTACTAAGCATAAGAAAACCGAACTTGTAAGAGGGTTTGACGATACCTTCCTGGTACCGATCTCAAGAAACACCGGCTGTGACGAGGCCGCCATCAAAAAGAACAAACGTCTTTCGGTTGTGGCATACTCGGAGGAGACCGGTTCCTGCCTGATCATCGGAGATGAAGGTAAGAATATTTTCGTAACCGCGCATCCGGAGTATGACACGGTTACACTTGACAAGGAGTACCACAGGGATATCAAGCGTGGCTTAAATCCAGAACTTCCGGTCAATTATTATCCGGATGACGATCCGAGTAAGAAGCCTGTCAAATCCTGGCGATGTCACGCCAATACGCTGTATGCGAACTGGCTCAATTATTACGTATATCAGATCACGCCCTATATTCTTGAGGAAGTTGATGATTAAAAAAAGCGGAACCTTCGGGTTCCGCTTTTGGCTTTTATGAAATTTTATGAAACGTGGGAATGCGCTTTTTGAAGGTGCAGTAGCTTGTAAAACCTGCCTCTAGCAGTAAACTGCGCGCTTTGTCGAAGTATGCGCCGACACGGGAGGGGATATGTGCATCCGATCCGATCGTGATGATCTCGCCGCCCAATGCACGATAGCGTTTCAGGATATCTATGTGCGGGTGTGCCATCGGGAGTCCCTTGTAAAGGGAACCGGTGTTAACCTCGATGCCGTGTCCGGACTGTACGATAATCTTAAGGATCTCATCGATCACGTCCATGTGTTCGGAGGGATCATATGTGGAGAGCTGTCCGGGACCGTAGCGTACAACATAGTCAAGGTGACCGTAGACATCAAAATCCGTGTAATCACGGAGTGTATCGAGAATCACTTCAAAATATCTGTGATAGCCTGCTGAATCCGATCTGCCTTCAAAATAGGAAGGGTAGTAGGGATCCATACCGTCTACGATGTGCGTGCTTGCGATGATAAAGTCCAGGTCGCTGTGTTCCTTGACAAAGTTTCGGGCTTTCTCGGTTGTGGACGGCATGACACCGAGTTCCACACCGATCCTTAAATCAAAATCCGGTGCAAGTTCCTCGCGCAGCTTCTTTAAAGTGAGCTTGTAGGTCGGAAGATTCAATTGGAAATCAAGTCGTTCCTCGCTTACTTCAACCGGAAAATCAATATCGTGATGATCCGTCAGACAGACGGACGTAAGTCCTTGCTTCCTGGCGGAGTCGATGATGTCGGATAGTTTTGCTTCGCTGTCGGATGAAAACTCCGAGTGAAGATGATAGTCCGGAAAGATCATCTATTCTTTCTCCTTTGCGTTCTTTGAAAGATCGGCCGTGTCATAGTGAATCGTGAATTCTCGCTTATCATAAGTTCTGAAGAATTCCGTCATAATACGATTGATAACGCCCTTTACGGATTGATCGTCAAGATTCATGAGCAACATGGCAATCTGGGTGGAACTGTATCTGGTAGTGACATCAACGTTTCGGATGGAACCGACAATGGACTTTTGCATCAGATCCATTACACGCGTCTGCTCGGAGAGATCAGGCTTCTTACCCTCGGCTGCGGCAATCGTAAAGAGAACGATGTGTACCTGCATGTTGTTTCGCTCGGCAAGAGAACTGATAAATTCATACATCTTTCCGAACTCGGGGTAGGCAGCTACAAGACCGCCCTTGTAGTGGTGGCGGTTCTGGATGATTTTTACCAGCGAATTGAGATCGGCTGCAGGATCCTTCTCTGTTTGCACGAAGTGATCCACGGCCTGGTGGCTGTAGTAGATATTACCGCCTTGCTGCTTCGCCACATAGAGTGCTTTGTTCGCGTTCTCGTAGAGGATCATGGCCTTATCCTTCTCGGTGCATACCTCGGTAATACCAATGGAAACAGAGAAGGGATGCATGTTCTGATCGGTTCCGCTTACCGTATTGGTCTGTTCAAGCAGGTCTCTTGCAAGAGCTTCGGCTTCGGAAAGCGTTTTGATCGTGGGAAGGTAGATCACAAATACATCAGCGCCGAAGCGGGAGACGATCATCTCTTTCGAAAGCTTTCTGATCATGCTGACCGTCTTTTTCAGATAGATGTCACCGACGGTAAATCCTTCACTCTCGTTTATAAAGTGGAAGTTGTCCAGATCGACAACCATGATCACACCGCTGCCGGACTTCTCAATCGCCGACTGGATCATATCGCGTCCCTTGTCGCGTCCGTAAGTACCTGTGAGGCTGTCCAAATCATCGCTGGTTTCGTTGCCCTTGTCCTCGGCCATATCGATGACACGGGTTAAGATGGTGGAAGCCTGCTGTACGAGCTCCGCATCTTCATCCGCATTGACATGGGGGAGAAGATCATCGTTGAGAAGTTTGATCATAACGTCGGTACACTGTGCGTCCCACTGGGTACCGCGTCCCTTGTGCAGTTCATTTAGAATCGCATCTTTCGGAAGGTGCTTTCTGTATACACGGTTGGAACTCATGGCGTCGTATGCATCGGCTACGGCAATGATCCTTGCGATAAACGGAATCTGATCTCCGGAAAGACCATCCGGATACCCCTTGCCGTCGGGACGCTCGTGGTGATACCGGGCGCCGATATCGAGGTCAGGGATCATATCGATATCCTTTAGAATCTCGCTGCCTGCGGTTGTGTGTCCCTTCATAACCTGGTATTCCTCGGAGGTGAGCTTGCCTGGTTTATTCAGTACAGCATCGGGAATTCCGATCTTACCGATGTCATGAAGCAGTCCGATGATGCGGATGTTGGATACTTCAATGTCAGACATACCGAGTGCG
>CAMOHF010000103.1 GCA_946614685.1 uncultured Clostridia bacterium
TATCAAGTACCAGCTGCGGTCCCTTCGTCTGTCCCATGATCTTCTTCCAGATATCGCGAAGATCGCGAATCTCATCCAACGCGCGGGTCAGCATATCCGCGTCCTTATTCATATTCGCTTCTACAAGGAGCGCAAAAATATAATCGTAGAGCTGTTCAAAATCCTTCGCCACAGGATACTTGTGATCCAGTGTGGTATTGAGTTCCACGATAATGGCTCTGGCCTTCTGGATGTTGGTATTCACCGTCTCGTAATCATTCTTTTCAAGCCCCATCAGTGCGATATTACAAAACTTCACCGCACCCTCATAGAGCATCAAGGTAAGCTCTGCGGGTGTCGCAGTCATAATTTTGTTCGAACTGTATGCATTTGCTTTCGGATTGTATGCCATACCCCTTATGCCTCCATATCTTTCGCATTAAGATTCGGCGGCACGCATACGCGATGCCGCCGATCAATGAATCTCTTTGATTGTAACCGTTCTAACCCATACCCATCAGCTGGCTGATGTAACTCTGCTGCTCCTGAAGCTTCGCCATGGCGGTCTCCATCTTTGCAAACTGATCGTAGTACTTGTCCTCCATCTTTTGGAGTTTTTCTTCCCACTTCTCAATCTCTTCCTTCTTGTCGTCAATATCTTCCTTCATCGAAATATCGTTATAGAAGGTGAGTGCGCTGCTGGTGGTAGTACGCTTCATCGCAGTATTCAAATAGTCATACACCTGAGTTCCGAGTCCCGGCTTATCCTTGGTTCCTCCGAATACCTGCGAGAAGACTTCCGGTGTCTTAGAAAGCGCTTCTTTTAATCTGTTCGTCTGACCGGAATAAGTCTCATCATCCTCATCGCCTAAGATGTGAAGCTTACCTCGCTCACTGTGATCGCCGGTCACAATTCCTAGTGATGCAAGCGTCACGGTAGACGTATTGCCGTATTTGTCCGTCACCTGAACGCCCTTATTTAAGATGTCTCGCATCTTCTGTGTCAGGCTACCAATGGTGCTGTCTCTTCTGAGAAGACCCTTCTTCGCCTTTTCTTCCCACTTCTCGATCTGATCGTCGGACAGCTGATTCCTCTCTTCATCGGTAAGAGGATCGTAACCCTCGGAGTCCTCGTTGTAGTAGGTGTTCATCTTATCGATTAATGCATTGTAATCCTTCACGAACTTCTTGATCGTGTCATACATGCTGTCTGTGTCGGATGAAACCGTAATATTAATCGGTGCATCACCTGTAAACTCACCGGTCTCCTTGTCGTACTTACCTGTCACCGACTTCGCTGTGATGGAAAGGCCGTTGATGTCGAAGGTGTTGGTCGCACCCCTGTACTCGACACCGTTGTACTCAATGATCGCATCCTGTGCGTCTACCTTCTTCGCGGTAGAACCGAGTCCCAGCTTCTCAAGTGCTGCGGCATTGGAAGATGTGATGGTGAAATCATTGTCTGCTCCGGTATCGGAAGCATTCACATAGAACCTACCTCTGCCTTGATCGTAGTTTGCGCTGACGCCTCTGGAAGAAAACTCCTTCGCAAGGTCCGACAGGGTCATATCCGCTGTTACGGCAATATCCTTGCCGTTCACGGAAAACACTGTACCCTCGGCGATGTCCATATCAACCAGCTTGGTAGAATCTCCCTTCTTTCCGGCAATCTCACCGCCGGTTAAGTATGCGGAAGATGCAAGCTGTTTTACGGAAACCGTATGCGTGCCGTTTGCAGCAACTGTAGAAGCATTCACGCCAACCTTGGTCGCATCATTCGGCTTGGCCGATTTTGTCTGGAAGGTTCCGTTTGTCTTTAAGTTTGCAAGGCTTCCCTTGAAGAAGTTGTAAATCTCGGTGTTAAGCCCCTGCCACGCTTCCTTCTTCCACTCTAATTTCTGTTTGTCCTGTTTTACTTTGTCAACTTTTGAGGAGTTCGCTTTTACGAGCTCCTTGACCATGCTCTCCGTATCCATGCCGGAGATCAGGCCTGTCATTCTCATGCCACCCATAATGACCTACCTTTCCGATCCGCTAGCGCTTTTCGTCGACCAAGAGGCCTGCCATCTCCCAGGCTTTGGCCAGCATGTCGAGCGCCTTCTCCGGCGGGATCTCTCTGATCACCTCATCCGTATCAGAGTTCTTCACTGTGATAGAGATGCGGTTCGTGTCATCGTGATACTTGAAGCTGCAGCTCGTATGATGTAAAGGACTTGCCTGCTTGATCTTCTTGTTGATGTCTTCAACGGCTTCCTTTACCTTCTCGGGAGAGATCTCCTTGTCGGACTGCACTTCGCCTCGCTTCTCGTCCTGATACTGCTTGCTGTTCTTGTCTGCAGCACCGCCCTTGTCGGAAACAGGCTTGATGGTGTCTACCTGCAACGAACTGCTGCCTGCTGTCTCTTCAGCTGCCTGAGCATGTACCTGGATGTCCGAGGATACCTTGGGTTGCGGCTTGGCTGTGGTTGCTACGTTGATCGCTCCTACGCCGCCGATTCCGTCAAGTGCCATAATCATTCACCTCCATGTGATCCGTCGCGCATACCTCCGTGTGCGCGCATAAAAACTACGTCAACAGTTACTTCTGTAACATATATCGACAGTTACATACCATAAATTTACACCTAAAGAGCAAAAAAGTCAAGAAATTCCGCAGAAAACGGACGTTTTTGAAGGTTTTACGAAAGCAGCCCGCGCATGTGCGCGGGCTGTCATAAGAAATCTTAGAGAATCTTCTTCAGTGTCTCCGCATCAAGCTGTGCAACAGCCTCACGGTTGGCATCCTGGATTTCTTTATAAATCTCTTTTCGATAGATGGGAACCGACTTCGGTGCGGATATGCCGATCTTCACCTGCTCGCCCTTCACCTCGAGCACGGTGATCTCCACATCCGATCCGATCATGATCGATTCGCCGCTTTTTCTGGAAAGTGCTAGCATATGATCAGTTCTCCTTTGCTTTAAGTTCTTCGAAGACTTTGTAGACATTGTACTTGATCTCGTAGTCCTCGTTCTCGGCGATCACCTGCATCGCCTTGCGATTAACGGTATTGATGATGATGGGCGCTTTAAGGTTCGCAGTCATCTGCGTGAGGTCCGAAGGAATGGACATGGTCACCAGGATCATAATATCCGCATCCGCGGGATTACCGATCTGCTTGGTGAGTTCATCCTCAATGATCGGTGTGTACTCCGCCTTGATATCAAGGGGATTGATCACGGGAAGTGCCATCAAAGGCTCCTCCATCGACTGCAGCCAGCTGATGCTGGAACGCTCTTCTTTATTGGTGTCATAGATCAAGGCAAACTTCTTGAGATTCTCAAATCCGATGATGCCTGCCGGAAATTCGATGAGCTTGTCATCTTCAATATCAACCGTACCAAAAAACTTTGTCTCTGCTACCATGTGTCTCCTCCTTATGCGTTGTAACCCCCTGCCGAAAGCATCGAACAACCCCTGCATCCGGCTGAAAAAAGATCTGTCCGCCTGTATCGACGGACAGATATATTATAGCGTACTTCCTAGATATAATCAAGCAATGTCTTGTCCATCACCTTGCCTGTAGCAGCCAGCGCGGACTCAAATGCAAGATTGGCTTCGTTAAAATTCGTGATGGCAACATCCGTCTCGATATCCTCATTCTGGGACTTCAATTCCTTGAAGGATGCGTACTGCTCTTTCACGCGTGTCTGGATCATCTCCAGTTTTGTCATACGGCTTCCGACATCGGACTGCATCGCGGACACTTCATTCAGATAATTCTGGAAGTTGGTGATATTCGCCGAGAAGGTCTTTTGCATATTCTCCTTCTTCACGGCCACTTCCACGTCAATATCCGCAAGCATCTCGTTGATCATCTTCACCGCATCATCGTTCGCCGCATACTGCGCGTCATTAAGCATAGCGGAAAGTCTCTTCTGTGTCTCCTCGGCATCCTGAAGATCCTTCAATGAATAGATCAGATCGTTGATGTCGTTGCTGGTTTCGGCGTTGATGATCTGATTGCCTTCGGTATTCACCTGAATGCTCTGGCTGAAGTTCACCTCGTAGTAGATAGCCTGACCGTTCTCGGGCTGCTTGTAATCGATATCCTTCACGGATCCGTCTGTCTGGATCACGTGCTGGGTGCACTCGAAGTAGTGCTCAGGTCTAAGGTCGCCCGCCTCGAAACGCTTCTTCGCATAGTCGACCTCAATGTCTTCCATCGTCTTTAAGCTGTTGTAGATATCCTCGTCAAAGATGATCTCGCCTGTCTCCTTGATGACATTGATTGTTCCGGGTGCCACATCATAATAATCAGCCGCATCTGCAGGCCCTAATACATTGATAGTATAAAGCGAGGAAAGATCCGTCACCGTACCGTCCTTCGCCGTTGCCTTGATGGAGAATACATTGTCGCCGGCGTTGTTGGTATCATCGATACCCTCGTATGCCACATTCATACGGTACACCATCTTCGGATCGATCTTGGTATAGGATGCGGAAGTGCCGCCGCTTGCCACTGCTTCCGAAATATAAGTATCCGCCTGATCAAAATCCACGGAGTGAAGCACGACATTCTTGGTGTCAAGCTCCGAAGGCTTGATATGCTGCTTGATGTCATAGGAGAATTTGGTGGTATCCTCGGTCTCCGTATAAGCAAGGGATCTGTCCGTCTTGTATCCGGAGAAAATGTACCGGCCCGCATAGGTGGAGTTGCCCTCGCTCGCAAGCATATCCTGGAACTGGCGAAGCGTATCGATGATCGCGCTTCTGTCCTCTGTGTTGAAGGAATCCGTCGAGCCCTGCACGCAGTACTCGTAGATATTCTTCATACGCTCGGTGATGTTGTCGAGAGACGTAACGGTGATCTCGTACCAGGAATTGGCATCCGGGATGTTCTTGTCTCTGTACTGTTCAAGCTGATTCACAGTGGTACGAAGCTTCAGCGCGCGGATCGCAACAACCGGATCCTCCGACGCCTGCTGAATCTTCTTTCCGCTGGTCATCTGCTGTGTTCTGTTATCTACACGCTCCATGCTCTTTTGCATATTGCGGAGTGCGTTACCCGATACCATCTGGTTCGTAATTCTCATAAGCTTACACCCCCGTCTGTGTAATCAGTCTGTCGTAGACCTCATTCAATACCTGAATAACTTTGGATGAGAGGTTGTAAAGGTTCTCGAATTTCACGAGATCCGCAGCCTCTTCATTCTGGTCGACGCCCGAGAAGGACTTTCTCTGATTGTCGATCGTGTATCTGATGTCATCTTGATTATCGGCAAATACTTTCATTTTCGAAATATCTACCGCCATATTTGTGGTAACAGACTGTAAAAACTGGGATACGGTACCCTGTTCAAACATATTGACGTCAGTCATGCCCTTTAAGATCTTGTCAACGATCGGTCTGTAATCGATGTTGCCCTGCTCGATATCCTCTTTATAGGACACAACCACCTTCGACGGATCGGTC
>CAMOHF010000104.1 GCA_946614685.1 uncultured Clostridia bacterium
CGGCGTCTACATGACACGCGTAAAAAAAGCCTACGCCTACGACAAGATGTTCGCTGTGATCATCCTTGTTTCTTTGATCAGCCTGGTGCTGATGGGACTGGTGTCCCTGCTTCAAAAGAAATGCATGCCGTGGACGAGGCTTGATTCCGAATAAGTATTATGAATAGATCTTCTGCAGGTTGGAAAGCTTTGCAGACGCGCCTGTCATCATCAGATCGAGGATGGTGATGGCCACCATTGCTTCAACAACGACCACGGCACGGGGACCGATCACAGGATCGTGTCTGCCCTTGATCGAAAGGGATACCTCCTTGCCGTCCTTGGTAACCGTGTTCTGCGGCTGTGCAATGGAGGGCGTTGGCTTGAAGTATGCATGAAGAACCAGATCGCTTCCGTCGCTGATACCGCCTAACGTGCCTCCGGCATGGTTGGCGGTTTTTTTGATTTCTCCGTTTTCTGACCGGAAGGGATCGTTGTTGATCGAACCGGAAGAGGATGAGACGGAGATACCGTCACCCACCTCGACAGCTTTTACGGCTCCGATGGACATCAGGGCCTGTGCAAGCTTTGCGTCTAACTTGTCGAAGACGGGATTTCCGATTCCGGCGGGGAGTCCGGTAACGATACAGCCGACGGAGGAACCGACAGAGTTTAGCTCGGTTCTTGCTTTCTCAAGGATCATGTCAGCCTTTTTGGCAGCGAGCGCATCCGGCATATAGTGCGGGTTGTTGTATACTTCATTAAGATCAAAACGTGCAGGATCGACGGATACCTGTCCGATGGATGCGGTGTAGGCGGATACGGTGATTCCCATGGTGGAAAGCAGCTTGGCTGCGATCGCGCCGGCGGCAACCCTGCCCACGGTCTCACGGCCGGAGGAACGCCCGCCGCCTCTCGGATCGCGAACTCCGAACTTTTGATCAAAGGTGTAATCCGCGTGTCCGGGACGGTAGGTATCTGCAAGCTCACCGTAGTCGGCAGAATGCTGGTCTGTATTTTCGATCATCATGGAGATGGGAGTGCCTGTGGTCACGCCCTCATAGATGCCGGAGAGGATCCGAACGGAATCGGCTTCGTTTCTCTGCGTGGTAAATGCGCTCTGACCCGGACGGCGTCTGTCCAAATAGGGCTGTATATCCTCGGCTGAAAGCGGAAGTCCGGCGGGACATCCGTCCACGACGACACCCAGTGCCGGGCCGTGAGATTCGCCCCAGGTGGTGATGGTGAAAATGGTTCCAAAGCTTGATCCTGCCATAGATGTAGTTCCTCGTCTTTCCTGTCGCACAATATATGCGTATCTAAATCTTCTTGACAATTATAACTTTTTTCTTTATAAATAAAAAGGTTTTTATTGATTTTTCGAAGATATATGCTATAATGTTACAAAAGTGTTACAAAACTATGACAGGAGTGTTTTGAATGAAGAAGAGAATTTCCAGATTCTTACTTGCATGTCTGACCGTTGGACTTATGGGATACGCGGCACCTGCGACAGTTGCGCATGCTGCGGAGGCTGTCCCGGAAGCGGCAAATGATACCGGTGTGACGGAGAATGTGAATACAGATGCGACGATTTCCTACCGTACGCATGTACAGAATGACGGCTGGCAGGACTATGTAAAGGAAGGTGCCACCTCGGGTACTTCCGGCAGAAGCCTTCGTCTCGAGGGTATAAACATCAAGCTTGATACCGAGCTTGAGGGAAGCATCGAATACTCGGTACATGTTCAGAATATCGGCTGGCAGGATGTAAAGAAGGATAATGAGATGGCCGGAACCTCCGGCAGAAGCCTTCGTCTTGAGGCGATCCGCATCAACTTAACCGGTGAGGTAGCAAAGTATTACAACGTACAATATCGTGTGCACTGTCAGGATTACGGCTGGATGAACTGGTGCGTTAACGGACAGATGGCCGGAACCTCCGGCGAATCCAAGCGCCTTGAGGCGATTGAGATACGCCTTGTAAAGAAGGATACCGTGACTACGGATGCAACGGTTGCCTACAAGACACACGTGCAGAATATTGGATGGCAGTCGGAGAAGAAAAACGGAGAGGTCTCCGGAACCTCCGGCAGAAGCCTTCGTCTCGAGGGAATCAAGATCCACCTGGAATCCATGATCCCAGGCGAGATCCTTTACAAAACGCATATTCAGAATCTCGGATGGGAAAAGTCCTGGACCACGGGCGGTTCCATGTCCGGAACCTCCGGAAGAAGCCTTCGTCTTGAGGCAATCCAGATCAAATTAAGCGGAGAGATCGCAGAGCATTATGATGTATATTACCGCGTGCACTCTCAGAATGAGGGATGGCTCGGCTGGGCGAAAAACGGTGAGACGGCAGGTACCGCAAGCATGTCCTACAGACTTGAGGCAATCGAGATCCGTCTTGTGAAAAAGGGCGCCGCAGCTCCCGGTTCGACCGCACGTGCATACGTAGATCCCGATGTGATCAAGGCAGAGAAGGAAGCAGCCGCTGCTGCTGAAAAAGCAAAGCAGGAAGAAGCTGCAAAGAAGTACGAAGAAGAGATGCAAAAAGCGCTTACCCAGCCCATGAAGACCAACGACCCGAAGGTTGATGCAAGGGTTGCGGAGATCATTAAGGCCTGCGGTATCACGGACAATATGACAGCCATGAAGAAGGCGGAACTTCTCTATGACTGGATCATCAGGAATACATCGTATGACTGGAGAGACAGACAGTATTCACTGTATGGCTACGGAAATACGAAAACCTCTTATCAATCGGACTACGATTATCAGATTGTGAACGGATCCTATCCCGTGTTGTTTGACGGAATCGGTACCTGTATGAATTACTCCTATGCATATATGGTACTTACACGTGCAGTGGGACTTAATACATACGCTGTATGGGGCGGACTTACTTCTACCGGCGATGATCATACCTGGGTAGCCATGAACGTGGGCGGCACCTATTATTATTTCGATCCTCAGATTGAGGATGATGTGAAGGGCGTTGGCGGAAGAGACTACTTCATGATGACCGAGGCTAGAATCAAAGCAGAGGGTTTCATCTACAACAACAGAGAAGGCCGCGATGGTGGTACACTTACCAATGTTGTGAGAAGATTCAATCTTTTCAAGACGAAGTAGTTTGTATCTGTAGATCGGTATGATTTGAAAGAACACAATGTGATAGTAATTCTTTGTCTGTATACAGGCTTCGGCGTGTATATGTTTGTTGAGTGGGGTCGCCGAACACGCCGGCACTTAGCGAAGCTTCAGCTGAGCTTAGTACCGTTGCGTGTGAGATCGAAGCGAGAGCGTCCCCCGAGACAAATATATACGGCGACGAAGCCGTCATATATCCACGACATTTTTCTCTTTACAACACCTGTAACGTATGTTATTATACGTAAGGCCTTCACAGGGCTGCGGGATTCTCCAACCCCGGCTCGCGTGATGGGACAATATCAAGATATAAAGGAGGAAACATCATGATCACAGCAGAAATGAAGCAGGAAATCATTTCCAAGTACGCTCGCACCGAGGGTGACACCGGTTCACCGGAGGTACAGGTAGCTCTTCTTACAGCAAGAATCAATGATCTTAACGAGCACTTCAAGGTACATCCCAAGGATCACCATTCCAGAAGAGGTCTCCTTAAGATGGTAGGTCAGAGAAGAAACCTTCTCGCTTACTTAAAGAGCAAGGATATCGAGCGTTACAGAACTCTGATCGAGTCACTCGGTTTAAGAAAGTAATGACGAAAATCGCCCGTGGGTGCTTGCACCCCACGGGCATTTTTTGTACAATAGGAGCCATGAAGAACTTAAGTACCTATGTAAAAAAAGACTATAAGAAATCCTATGGGGATCATGCATCCGACCGACTTCTCGGCATCTTCGGAAACCCCATCGGACACACGCTGTCACCGGTGATCCATGACACCATCAGCGACACATTTTCCTTAGACGAAAAGTACATACCGTTTCAGATTCCGGAAGAGGATCTTTCGGAGGCGGTGAAGCTTGCCTACGAGGAGGGAATCCTTGGACTTAATATCACGGTTCCGCACAAGCAGGCGGTGATGGATTCCCTTTGCGAGATCGATCCGGATGCGGCTGCAATCGGCGCGGTCAACACCCTTGTTCGTACCGACAAGGGATACAAGGGCTATAATACCGACATGCCCGGACTCTACGCCGCGATCAGGGCAGACGGACATGATGTGAAGGGCAAGTCTGTTGTTTTGATCGGCGCGGGCGGGGCTGCAAGGGCAGCCTGCTATATGTGTGTCAAATACGGCGCGAAAAAGATCATAATCTTAAACCGTACGCTTGAAAATGCGTCATCCCTTGCGGAAGATATGAAGAAGACCGAGGCCTATGATCCGAAAAAGACGGAGATTCGCTGCTATGCGGCAGGAGATTATCAAAAGATCCCGAAGGGACATTATCTGATGATCCAGTGTACTTCGGTTGGTCTTAAGAAGAAAGACGGACTTCCGCTTGTATCGGACGATGCATTCTACCGGATGGCGGATTACGGTGTGGACTTGATCTATAACCCGGCAGAGACGCCTTTTTTGAAAAAACTGAACGAACTTTCCGTACCGCATATGAACGGGCTTTCCATGCTTTTGTTCCAGGGCGTGCTGGCGAATCAGCTTTGGAACGGAAAAAAGATCGAGAAGGATCTTTCGGATAAGATCTACAGAAAGCTTTGCGATACGCTGTACGGCAAGGATAATATCATCCTGATCGGTTATATGGGATCGGGCAAGAGCACGGTTGCGAAGAAAATCGCTTCCCAGTACGGCTACACTCTGGTGGATACGGACAAATGCATTAAAACCCGCGAGGGCATGGCCATTCCGGACATTTTTTCCGAGCTCGGAGAGGAGTACTTTCGCGATGCCGAAACGGCGCTTCTTCGGGAACTCGCCGAGGATCTTCATCATGCGGTCTTATCTACGGGAGGCGGTATGCCGCTTCGCAAGGAGAATATCAAACTGTTAAAGAAGATCGGTAAGATTTTTTATCTTTCCGCAACCCCCGAGCGGATCTATGAGCGCGTAAAGGGTGACAAGGAACGACCTCTTCTTCAGGGGGCGGATCCTTACAGGAAGATCTGTGAGATGATACTTTATCGCCATCCGATCTATGAGTCTGCTGCGGATGTGGAGCTTGATACGGGTAACACCAAACCAGCGGAGCTTGCGAAGATCATTGTGAGCGAGATGCAACCTTGACAGCAATTTGTGTATATTTGGAGGAAGAAACCATGATCACAGTGAAGGAATACAGAGGACATATCAGAAACTGGAAGGATCTTACGAAAGAACTCTCTCTTCCGGAGGGCCTTACAAGAGAAGAAAGAGAACCCTTGATCCTTGCGGCTGCTTATGCAAAGTGGGGAGAGGATTTGGGCAATCATATCCACGGTATGTTTGCCGCTGCGCTTT
>CAMOHF010000105.1 GCA_946614685.1 uncultured Clostridia bacterium
TTGTGGATGCACCTACGGATGTACCGAGCAGGATAACTACGATGTACATCAGGGCATTGGATGCAGTCTCGGTGAGCTGCTTTACAACTCCGCACTCGCGGAAGAGATTACCGAGCATCAACATACCTACGAGAGGTGCCGTGGTGGGAAGGATCAGACATACCACAAGGGTAACGATGATGGGGAACAGCACTCGCTCGAGCTTGGTTACGGGACGAAGCTGCTTCATCTTGATCTTTCTTTCCTTCTCCGTGGTAAGCAGCTTCATGATGGGAGGCTGAATTACCGGCACAAGTGACATGTAGGAATACGCCGCAACCGCAATGGGTCCCATCAGGGTTCCGCCCATGCCAAGCTTTCCTGCAAGGAAGATGGAGGTGGGGCCGTCCGCTCCACCGATGATGGAGATGGCAGCAGCCTCCTTTCCGTTGAATCCCATAAGGAACGCAAGGAAGTATGCGCTGTAAATACCGAACTGTGCTGCCGCTCCAAGCAGGAAGCTGGCAGGATTTGCGATCAGGGGACCGAAGTCGGTCATGGCACCCACACCCATAAAGATCAGGGACGGCAGAATACTCCACTCATCCAACATATAAAAGTAATGTAACAAACCGCCTTCCTGGATGATACTCGGAAACATGTTCACAAGGAACATACCAAAGGAGATCGGTACCAGGAGTAAGGGTTCGAAGCCCTTCACGATCGCAAGATACATAAACACGCAAGCGATCAAGATCATCACGTAATGCTTCCATGTCAAGGTTGCAAATCCGGTCTGAAGAGCAAGGTTTTTAAAAACTTCTCCAAAGCCATTCATTAAGATTACTACCTCCTAATTCATGGTTGCCAAAGTATCGCCTGCCTCAACGGTGTCACCTGCAGATACATTGATACTTGCAATGGTGCCGTCTTCAGGTGCAACCACCTCGTTCTCCATCTTCATAGCCTCAAGAAGGAGGATAACCTCTCCTCTTTTCACTGTCTGACCCACGCTGGCCTTTACATTTAAGATCTTGCCGGGCATGGGAGCTGCAACAGATACACTGCCTGCTGCACCGGATACTGCGGGCGCTGCCGGAGCGGGTGCAGGTGCTGCTGCGGGTGCTGCCGCAGGAGCCGCTGCGGGTGCAGCTGCGGGTGCTGCGCCGCCTAATTCTTCAACTGCAACGTCATATGCGATTCCGTTTACGGTAATTCTATAATTCTTCATGATGATTTCCTCCAAAAATTTTACTTATTTCACTCTCTTAATGGATCGTACAACCAGTCTGTCCTTACTTACGGTGGTTACGCCGGGTGCGCTCTCCATCGATGCGTAGATTGCCGCAGTGATCACGGCCACAAGTGCCTGATCCGCCATGGGATCCGCAGGCGCCGCAGGTGCTGCCGCAGCAGGTGCGGGAACAGGTGCCTTGCCGGAAGAAGCAGCCTTCTCCTCGGGAAGCTTCGGCTTCTTGGCAAGCAGTGCCGGCAAGAATTTCATCATGGAAATGATGAAGGAGATAAAGATCAGTACGATGAATACGGTTCCCATACCGATCAGGGTGTTCATACCTGCCTGCTTTACGAGTTCCTTGTTACCGTAGACGACGTTCACTACCATCTCGACGGGCTTATACGGCTTTAAATCCTTCCAGGAGAGCTGGTTTTCAATCTCCTCATCATAGAGATCAAGGATGTTCAAGCCCTGCTCTTCCAGCGTTGCATAGATTTCTTCTTCCGAAATATCAGAACCCATCTGCTGCATGCTGAAGATGATATTCTCGATGTATGCATCGAGGTCCATCTCGGCCTGAAGTCTGGCCTTCTCGATGTAGTACTCGTCGTTCTCCTCGTACTTGACGGAAACCTCAACATCACGCTCAGCGTGATTGATCACCGTGACCGTAACGTAATCCTCTCCTTCTTCAAAGGTTACGTCATCAAGGTTCACCTCGACCTGCTTGTCGACGTACGGAGTAAAATCTTCAAATGATTCGATATGATCGTTGTTCCTGGCCTGAGAAATACCCTGAACCGCGGATTTCTCAAGGTCTGTACCACTGTTTAAGAAGTACTTCTCCATGTCAACGGGTACATCGACATAGGAGTCAAAGAGCTCCATCGTGCTGATGGTAAGCTCCTGTTTGTCGTAGTCGAAGGTTTCTTTTTTCTCCTCCGTACATCCGGCAAACGCAAACATCATGGCAAGGAGCGATACGATCAAAAGGATTTTGTTCTTTTTCATGATCACTTCTCTCCTTTTATACTGCGCCATGCTTCTTGTATGGTCTGTCCTCTCTCTTTGTGTAAAGCATCTCGAAAGCTGCGATGACTCTCTTTCTTGTGGCATCGGGCTCGATGATGTCATCTACATAGCCGCGCTTTGCAGCTGCAAGTGCGCTTGACTGAAGTTCCTCGTAAGAAGCTGCAAGTTCTTTGATCTTGGCATTCTTGTCGGTTGCCTTCTCGATCTCCTCATCATACATGATGGAAACGGCAGCTTTGGCGTCCATAGTTCCGATCTTGGCTGTCGGCCATGCGTATACCATATCCGCGCCGATTGCCTTGGAGTTCATAACGGAATATGCTGTGCCGAAGGCATCGCCCATGATGACGGTCACCTTGGGTACCGTGGCGTCCGCAAAAGCAAATGTGAGCTTTGCGGCAGCGTCTGCGATGGTTCTCTCATTGGATACGGTAGCGGCAAATCCGGTTACGGACACAAGTGTAAGTACGGGAATCTCAAAAGAGTCACAGAACTTCACGAAGTCTGCCGCAATATAAGCTCCGCTTGTGGTAAGCTTGTCACCGCCCTCGGATACCTGGTTTGCAACCACGCCGACGGTTGTGCCGTCAAGACGAATAAAACCAAGCACCATATCTTTGGCGTAATTCTTCTTGATCTCAACAAAATTGTTGTTGTCTGCGATATGACGGATCACCTCTCTCGCATCACCCTTTAAGCCGTCAAGGTTGGGGATGGTTCGATTCAAGTCATCATTGCAGGTAATGTCGCTGTCCTCTTCGTTGTTGGAGGGAAGCATACCGACCAGAGTACGAACTTCTCCAAGCAGGGAAGCGTCATCTGCGCATACAAAATCAACAAGTGAAGTATTCTCGGAAAGATAAGATGCCGAAGCCGTATCAAGCTTTTCGGTATAATTACCGCTAAGCGCATTGGGGCTGTTGACAAACAGTCTGGAATTCTCCTCTGTCATAAATGTAAAATCTGTAAGGGTAGGGATTAATGCGGTACCGCCGCCGCAACCTCCGAAAATGGCTGTGATCTGAGGGATCACACCCGAAGCCATGCTCTGTTTCCTGTATACACGACCGAATGCATTAAGTGCATCCGTTGCCTCCTGAAGACGAAGACCCGCACAATCGATCAGTCCGATGACCGGTGCGCCTACCTTCATCGCCATATTGTAGATATTCGCGATTTTCTTCGCATGCATCTCGCCAATGGCACCGCCTAAAACGGAAGCATCCTGACTGTATACATACACCAGTTTTTCATCGATCAGACCGTAGCCTGTGATGACACCGTCTTTGGGAGTGTCCTTGTCGCCTAAGTTAAAGTCTGTGCTTCTCGCGGTAACGTAAGCACCAACCTCAACGAAGCTTGCGTCATCAAGCAGAGTGTTGATCCTGTCGCTTGCTGACAATGTCTGTTTGTTGCCCATTTCTTATCCTCCGTATTTTTATAAATTATGAGCGAAAGCCCAATTTCTTCCGAGTATATATTCTATGACTTTTGATCTTAATTTGCAAGCAATTCTTTTTATAAGGAAGAAAAAGCGGATACCATGCGGTATCCGCCGAATGATTTCATCCTCTAACGATACTTAAGCTATCCTGACAGCCCTTAACTGAAACAAGAGTTCTTCCAAGACCGCCTGCACCGTCTGCCGGCGAATCTGCTCTCTGTCTCCGTCAAAATGAAACTCTCTGACCCAGTTTCTGTTGCGGATCTTAAATCCTGCAAAGACGGTTCCAACCGGCTTTTCGATACTACCTCCGGTCGGTCCCGCAATCCCCGTTACGGAGATGGCACAATCGGCACCCGCAAGTGCGGCCACGCCCTTCACCATATCTCTCGCACAGCGCTCCGAAACCACGCCGTGAAATTTGATCGTCTCCTCGGGCACGGACAGGATCCGCATCTTAGAACTTTCCGCATATGTGATATATGCTTCTTTCAAAACCTCCGAAGCGCCGGGAACATCCACGATGGTTGCCGCGACGAGACCGCCGGTCAGGCTTTCCGCAGTCGTGACGGTCATGTGTTTTTCACGGAGCAGATCTACAAGTTGCTGTTCAACCGAATGTTCTGTCTCTTTCATCACTTTGACCCCTTTGTCAGGACTTCTTTGTTTCTTACCAGGTAATCGATCAACGATACCACAGTAAGTACCAGTGATAAGTAGATACCGATCTGTCCGAGCACGAAGAAGAAATCTCCTTCAAAGTTGCAGATCAGGATTATGATCATAACCATCTGTACAACGGTCTTCACCTTGCCCCACCATCCGGCGGCGATCACAACACCGTTGTCAGCGGCAACAAGTCGGAATCCGCTTATGATAAACTCTCTTGCGATAATAATGATCACAACCCAGGCCGGGATCCTGTCCAGTTCGATCAGAGCGATCATGGCCGAGCACACCAGTAATTTGTCCGCAAGCGGATCCATAAATTTACCGAAATCCGTGATCAGATTGTACTTTCTTGCGATCTTTCCGTCAAACATATCCGTTAGGCTCGCAAGGATGAAGATCACCACGGCGATCCAGTTGCCGTAAGGGATTCCCGGTACCATAAGAAACACCAGGAAGAACGGTATCATACACATGCGAAGTATGGTAAGTTTATTAGGTAAGTTCATATGCTTGTCCTCGCTGTCATATTATTGAACGATCGATCCCGCCAGATCATAGGGTCCGGACTTCTCGATCAAAACATCCACAATGCTTCCGGAAATCGGCTCGTAGGGTGAGGTAAAAAAGCAAAGTCCGTCTACACCCGGTGCATCCATGTAGGTACGTCCCACATAGACATCCTCATCCGGTGAATATCCTTCCACGATCACGGGCAGTGTCTGTCCGATCAGCGTTTCATTTCTGTCTGCGGAGATCTCCATGCAAAGCTCCATGATTTCATCGCGATATCGCTCGGCTACTTCCTCCGGAACCTGATCCTCCATATCATAGGCAGGTGTTCCTTCTTCTCTCGAATAGGTAAATGTACCGACATGGGTAAGCTCCATCTCATCGAGGAATTCCATAAGCTCCTCGTGATCCGCATCAGTTTCTCCGGGAAATCCGGCGATCAGATCTGTCGTCAACGCCGCATCCGGAAAC
>CAMOHF010000106.1 GCA_946614685.1 uncultured Clostridia bacterium
CACGGTTCATACCCGTGGTGTCGGGAGTTCAAATCTCCCTCCCGCTACTTTTTTATGCACGGAAATCGTGAACACCAAACAATTGGATCAACAGCTACTAAAAATGGACGGTTCGTTTGAACCGTCCATTTGCTTTACTGGTTTTGATTTTGTTGTCCGGGAGGTGTAGTATTTGCATTCTGTGCCATCTGCTCCTGGTACTTTTTCTGAAGATCTTCCATCTGCACATCTCCGAATGACTGGAGAGGAGTGGAGAGAATCTTCTCTAAATCTTCCTGCTCTTTGTTCTTTTGCGCAACGCGCGCCTTCCACCACTTGAAGAGGATTATGATCACAAGGATGACACCGGCAACGATGATGATCGCAATGGTCGCTACCTTGGAAATACTCTTGGCCATGATGCTTCCGGCAGCATCCGCAAGTCCGCCGCCGATGATATCACCGAGATCACCGCTGTCCCAGCGTCTGTTGATGCTGTTTTTGATCTGCTGGATGGCCTGTGCGTCGATCACATCGCCGATGTTTAGGCCGCCCACCATGTAGTAGTCTTCGATGTCTCCGATAAAGACGATCAGGAGGTTGCCCTCGATGATCTTGCCGGAGCGATTCTTGAAGAGTTCCTCATACTTTGCATCGATGAAATTATTGATGTTACCGGCTTCGTTACCGCCCGGAACGGAATCAACAACGTAGAGGAAGGGGAAGACGCCGGTCAGGTTGTAGAATTTCTTCATGCCGGAGATCAGTTCGTCTTCATTGGAAGCGTCAATCCACTTCTCTGAGCCGGTGGAGTCGTCGATGTAATAGCCGCGGTCAGTGCATACCTCGCCGGTGTACTTGAGCTTGTCGAGCTTCATGTCCTTGGAACTCTTGGCTGTTCCGTCTTTGACATTGGAGATGCCGCCCATGATTATAAGGATGAGGAAGAGTACAATGATGAATCCGAATACGGAAGAACATCCGCCGCCGCTTCCTCTGTAGTACTGCCTGGGGGCTCTGGGGCCGTAACCGGAACGTCCGTAATAGTAGTGGTTGCTGTACCCGCTATGGTAAGGCCTGTGGTAACTGCTGCCGCGGGAGTGGCTGCTATAACTTCTGTGACTGCTTGAGCTTAAACTTCTGTGACTGCCGGAACTGCTTGAGGATCTGCCGCTTCCGGAAAAGGAGCGTGAAGATCTTCCGCTGCTTCCCATGCTCCTTCCGCCGCCTCCGCCGCTTCTGCTTCCGCCGCTCATTGAACGTGCCATAAGATATCCTCCTCGAGAAAGATGAATGTTTTTCATATGAAAATACAAAGAAAATATACCATCTTTTCGAATTTAAGTAAACAAGTATTTGCATCACGCCCCATTATATGATAGATTATGTAGGGACATTTTGAGGGTACATCGGAGGAACGCATGAGAATCGGTATGGGATATGATGTTCATAGACTTGTGGAAGATCGCCCGCTCATCTTGGGTGGAGTGAATGTTCCGTTTGAGAAGGGACTGCTCGGACACTCCGATGCAGACGTTCTTACACATGCCGTGATGGATGCGCTTCTCGGTGCGGCAGCGCTCGGTGATATCGGAAAGCATTTTCCGGATACCGATCCCGCCTACAAGGGTGCGGACAGCATGAAGCTATTATCCGAGGTCGGAAAACTGATCGACGGAGCGAACATGCTGATTTCGAATATCGACGCCACCGTGATGTGCGAACGCCCGAAACTTCGTCCTTATATCGATGCCATGCGCGAGAACATCGCGAAGTGTCTCGGCATAGACATCTCACAGGTTTCCGTGAAAGCGACGACAGAGGAAGGACTCGGCTTTACCGGAGACGGAAGCGGGATCAAGGCGGAGGCGATTTGCCTGCTTGAGACCGTGAACAATTTTGATTACAGAGAGAGTTTTGACGTGACGGAAGACCGCCCGCCATCCTGCGCAGGATGCAGCGGCTGTCCGAGAGCGTAAAACGCACCAAAGAGGAAAGGAGTTTCTTTGAGCGATAGTATGAGTGACGGGGACAGTTGCAGTTACAGTTGTTACCGGGGAGATCCGAAGAGTTTTGAAGAACTGCGTGCATTCTGGCAGGACATCTTTCAGGACCCGGAAGAGTTTGTGGATTTTTACTTTGATAAGGTGCTTGCCGAAAACCGTGTCATCCTTGCAAGGTCCGACGCAGATCAAAGTCTGGTGGGAATGTTGCATTTGCACATGTATCCCGTGATGATTGACGGGAAGCGTGCCAAAGGATGCTACATCGTAAAAAGCGGTGTGCTGCCCGAGTATCGGGATCACGGAATCATGCACCGTATGCTTGAAGAAGCGACTGATATCGCCCGAAGGGAAGGTTGTGCCATTATCTACGGCGCAACCGATCACGAGGAAGATATGGAGCGACTCGGCTTTTTTACGGCCGGGGAGTACGTGGAACTGGATATAGACATTATGATGATCGAGGAAGATAACGGTGTACCCGATGACCTGTCCGGAGAGGAAGGTTACTACACCGTACGCTTCAGAGATCTTACCGACGAACAGCTTTCCCGCCTGGCGGAGGAAGCGGACGAAGGACTTGCGAAGAAGTATGCGGCATACGTTTTGCGAAACGGAGCGTCACTTGCTTCCATGAGGGATGAACATCTCTGTCAAAGCGGTGGCGTGATGGCTGTCTATGAGTCCGGTATGTCGATGGATGAGGCAAAAAGCGAGCGCCTGGCCGGCATCTTTGCCTACGATATCTATGATGACACCATGTACGTGCATCGTTTCGAAAACTTCGACTATAACGTGAGATATACACTCGACACAGTGGTCAGATTTGCCGAGGAGGCCGCATGCGGAAGGTGTGTGGTCAGAATGCCTGCCGCAGAGATGTGCGACGATGTCTACAACCTGCTCGGTATCGCGGCAAGACTGGAAGAAGCGCAGGGTATCGTGGCCAAGTGCCTGACGGACACGGCTTCTGCCGATGAAGAGAAAATCAAGCGTAAATGCTTTTTTGATGAAATTGTATAGATAGAGAGGAAAGATACTATGTACAAGATTTTAAAGAAGGAAGTCTTAAATTCCGCGGTGATCCTGATGGAGGTGGAGGCGCCTTACGTGGCGTTTCGTTGCGAGCCGGGACAGTTCATTATCGCCAGGATCGGTGATGAGGGAGAGCGTATCCCACTTACGATCGCGGATTTCGATCGGGAGAAGAACACCATCACCATCGTGTTCCAGGCACTCGGATATTCAACCAAGGAGATGGCGAAGTTAGAGGTCGGCGATTCCTTCCTCGATTTTGTGGGACCGCTCGGTTCTCCGGCTCCGTTTAAGAAGGAGTGGAAGCGCATCATCGGCGTGGCCGGCGGTGTGGGATCCGCACCGTTGTACTGCCAGCTGAAGGCACTTGCCGAAAGCGGCGTATCCTGCGATGTCATCATCGGCGGACGTTCCGCAGAGTTTGTGATCTTAGCAGATCTGTTTGCAAAGTTCTGCGATCATGTGTATATCATGACGGACGACGGAACCTTGGGCGACAAGGGCGTTGTAACCAAGAAACTTGAGGAGCTGATCCAGGCGGGAGAGAAGTACGATCACGTGATCACCATCGGACCGCTTATCATGATGAAGTTCGTGGTTCAGATGACGAAGCAGTACGACATCCCGACATCCGTATCTTTGAATCCCATCATGATCGATGGTACGGGTATGTGCGGCGGCTGCCGCGTCACCGTGGGCGGCGAGACCAAATTTGCCTGCGTGGACGGACCGGACTTCGACGGATTTGCAGTGGATTTCGACGAGTGTATGAAGCGTCAGAGTTTCTTCAAAGAAGAAGAGCACGAGTGTAACCTTCGGATGGCGCAGTAATAAAGGAGAGTATCGATATGCCGAATATGAGTATGACCAAGGTTCCTATGCGTGAGCAGGAGCCGAATGTTCGAAATAAAAACTTTGAGGAAGTAGCACTTGGCTACACCGAGGATATGGCAGTGGAAGAGGCTTCAAGGTGCCTCAACTGCAAGCACAAGCCCTGTATGGACGGATGTCCGGTCAATGTGCCTATTCCCGGATTCATCGAGGCTGTTTGTGCACGCGATTTTGACAAGGCTTACGAGATCATCACAAGCGAGAATGCACTTCCCGCGATCTGCGGCCGTGTATGTCCCCAGGAGAATCAGTGCGAAGGTAAATGTGTCCGCGGCATCAAGGGTGAGCCTGTGTCCATCGGACGTCTCGAGCGTTTTGTGGCTGATTACCACATGGCCAAGGGAGATACTTCCGTACCCGAGATCACGAAGAACGGCCACAAGGTTGCTGTTGTAGGATCCGGCCCCTCCGGTATCACCTGCGCAGGTGAACTTGCGAAGAAGGGCTATGATGTTACGATCTTCGAGGCACTTCACAAGGCAGGCGGCGTGCTTTCCTACGGTATCCCCGAGTTCCGTCTCCCGAAGTCCCTCGTTGCCAAGGAACTTGAAAATGTAACCAGACTCGGCGTGGATATTGAGACGAACGTCGTAGTCGGAAGATCTCTTACGGTGGATGATCTGTTTGAGAGAGGTTATGAGGCCATCTTCCTCGGAACAGGTGCGGGACTTCCCAACTTCCTTCGTATTCCCGGCGAGAACCTTCTTGGCGTATATTCCGCCAATGAATTCTTAACCCGTGTGAACCTTATGAAGGCATACAAGAAGGGCGAGGCGCCCACACCGATCAAGGTTGGTAAGAAGGTTGCCGTTGTAGGCGCAGGTAACGTGGCAATGGATGCCGCTCGTACCGCAAAGCGTCTCGGCGCAGAAGAAGTATATATCGTATACAGAAGAGGCGAGGAGGAGATCCCTGCGAGAGCAGAGGAAGTCCACCACGCAAAAGAAGAGGGAATCTTGTTCTATCTGTTGAACAATCCCATCAAGATCCTCGGTGACGATAATGGATATGTATCCGGCATGGAGATTGTAAAGCAGGAGCTCGGCGAGCCCGATGCGTCCGGCAGAAGAAGACCTCAGCCCATCGAGGGATCCAACTATGTGCTTGACGTGGAGACAGTGGTAATCGCCATCGGCCAGTCACCCAACCCTCTGATCCGCCAGACCACCGAAGGCCTTGAGACTCAGAAGTGGGGCGGAATCATCGTCAATGAGGAGACCGAGGAAACCACAAGAGAGCATGTTTATGCGGGTGGTGACGCAGTAACGGGGGCAGCGACCGTCATCCTTGCCATGGGTGCAGGAAAGAAGGCGGCACGTGCCATTGACGCATCCTTTCAGGAATAAGGACGGTAGAATTCATGTATGATGATTACGTAGAACAGATCGTGCCATCCCGTGCCACGGGAAAGCAGAGACTTCCGCTTGTGGGAG
>CAMOHF010000107.1 GCA_946614685.1 uncultured Clostridia bacterium
GCGCTTTTAGTGATGCTTACGGCAGGCGCCATCGGCAATATGATCGATCGGGCCCCACTCGGTTATGTAATCGATTTCCTGGATTTTCGGCTGATCAATTTCCCGGTCTTTAATTTTGCAGACATCTTAGTCACGGTGTCCATGATCTTATTGTTCATCATCTTATTATTCAAGTTTGACGGAGATGATATGGATCGAATCATCGGGAAAAAGCCAAAGTACGAAGGATCACACGATGATCGGGAAGATGATTCAAAAGCTTCAAAGGAGGAAGATGCGTGAATACGGTCATTTTCTCCATAGACGAATCCTTTGAAGACTACGTAAACTGCAGAGTCGATAAATTTCTTGCGGAACAATTCTCCGAGTTTTCACGTTCATATTTACAGAAAATTATTACGGTTAACCAAGTAACGGTCGAAGACCGTCCCGTCAAGGCAAATTACAAACTGAAGGCCGATGATATCATCAAAATCGAAATTCCGGACCCCGAAGTATTATCCGTGTTGCCCGAGGATATCCCTCTCGATATCTATTATGAAGACGAAGACCTCCTGATCGTAAATAAGCCGAAGGGGATGGTGGTGCATCCGGCACCCGGACATACGGAGCATACACTGGTAAATGCCCTGATGTATCATTGCAAAGACAGCTTATCAACCATCAATGGGGTAATGCGTCCGGGGATCGTCCACAGGATCGACAAGGATACGACCGGTTTGCTTGTGGTATGTAAAAGCGACCGCGCACACAGGGCTATGGCCGAGAAATTTGCCGTACACGACATTGAACGCGTCTATACGGCCATTACCTATAATCATTTCAAGGATACGGACGGAACCGTCGATGCGCCCATCGGAAGATCTAAATCCGACCGGAAGAAAATGGCTGTCGTAGCAGGCGGTCGTCACGCGGTTACACATTTTCATGTCGAGGAAAATCTTTCCAAAAACTTTTCACTTATCACAGCCAGGCTGGAAACCGGACGTACACATCAGATCCGCGTTCATATGTCGCATATCGGACATCCTTTGCTTGGTGATCCGGTTTACGGACCTTCATCCGGACCTTTTCGTACGGACGGTCAGGTTTTGCATGCCGGAACCCTGGGGTTCGTTCATCCGGTTACGGGAGAACATCTTTCTTTCACAGCGCCTTTACCCGAGTACTTTGAAGAACTGCTTAAAAAACTCCGCGGATAATCCTGCGGAGCGGTAGTATTATTTCTTCGTTCTTCAATATCAAAGTATTCGCAAAACTCCAGTTTTAAGAAAAAATATATTGTGTAAATGCAGGAGAAGTGGTATAATTGATCATATCGAGAAATCCTTGTTTTTCAGGGCTTTACGGAGGTTTTTGACTTATGGCCGAATACTCTTATCACGATCAGGTCGAAATGCAAAGTTTAACATATGTTGATCAGATCACTTCGCAGATGCCGCGTTACGTGACGACTTTTTTCCGCGGAATTTCCCAGACTCACAGTCCCAGGACGCGCCTCATGTATGCACGCGAAATCCAGCATTTTTTTGATTATATCGTGGAATCCTATACCGATTCCCCTGTAAACGGCTATATGGACATCTCCTTGGATGTCTTATCCTCCATCGATCATGAGTTTATTGAGGATTATCTGTATCATTTGCAAAATTACCGCGATAAATCGGGCGTACAGCGCCGAAACAACGACAAGACGATCAAACGCAAGCTCTGTGCCATAAGCGTCCTTTTTAAGTACTTATACAAGCACGAAATGGTCACCGGCAATCCGGTAAGCAAGGTCGATATGCCAAAGATCCACGAGAAAGCCATTGTGCGTATGGATGCGGCCGAAACCGCGAATTTCCTCGATACGGTCGAATTCGGGAACAATCTGTCCGCCAGACAGATGAAATTCCACGAAAAGACCAAGGAACGCGATCTGGCCATTATGACCCTGATGCTTTCCACAGGGATCCGTATTTCCGAATGTGTCGGCTTGGATCTTACGGATGTAGATATCGAAAACACTTCCTTGCGTGTGATCCGAAAAGGTGGCAAGGAGGCTGTTGTGTACTTTTCCGACGAGGCTGCGGATGCGCTTCGCGTCTATCTTGCAAAGCGCAAGAAAATCGATGCGGAACCCGGTTCCGAGCACGCCTTGTTCCTCTCCGAGCAAAGAAAAAGGCTCGGCGTCCGGAGCATTCAGAACTTAGTCAAGAAATACGCCCGTATCGCCGTGCCTCTCAAAAAGATCACGCCTCATAAGCTCCGCAGTACCTTCGGTACGGCGCTTTATAACGAAACTTCCGATATCTATTTAGTTGCGGATGTTCTTGGGCACAATGACGTCAATACTACCAGAAAGCACTATGCTGACATGGATGATTATAAGAAACGTCAAAGCCGGAACGCGGTCAAACTGCGTGAGGATTCCAAGTGATTTACATAAAATAGTTATTGTTAATATATGACAGACTACGCATCCTCTGCCGGCGTCTGTGCCTCTGTTACATTTGATGCAGCGGCTTCTTCCTCTGCCTTCGCCTTCTCGGCACGGCTTTTTTCGGCCTCGTATTTTAAAATGAAACTGTTTAAGTCGTTCATCATATTCTGTTGCTTCAACTTGTTCTTTTCATTCTTTTTGATTGCTCGGTTGATGGGAAATGTAACAATAACAACCGCTATGATGATCAAAAGTATGTAGGCCACACCGCCCGAAATTGCCAGTATCATGTCAGAACTCCTTTTAAATTGATTAATCGATGCGCTTGATAAACTCGCAGAGGACACTTACCGTATCGTCTATGGGCATCAGGCTGCTGTTGACTAAGATGTCATAGCTGTCCAAAGAACCCCACTTCTTGGAGCAATAATAGTTATAGTAGGAGGCTCTGGCCTTGTCTTCTTTGTTGATCTGAGATCTGGCCTTATCTTCGGTGAGATCAAACCGTTCCATAACCGTCTTGATCCTTGCCTCGATCGGCGCATGTACAAAGACGCGAAGTAAGTTGTCATTGTTTCGGAGGGCGTAATCCGCACAGCGTCCGACAATGACGCAGGGGCCTTCATCTGCAATTTTCTTGATGGTGTCGTAGGTGGCCTGAAAGGCCTGTTGATTGAGATTCGCCTGATATCCGGTTCCGGTAAATGTATAGCTGTACGGATCCATCACCAGGTTGTACAGAAAGCTTCGATTCGGCTTCTCATCAAGGCTCTTTAAGATACCTTCCGATAAACCGCTTGCCTTGGCTGCTTCATTCAGAAGTTCCTTGTCATAGAAAGAATAACCGAGTTTCTCGGCGAGACGATGACCGATTTCGCGACCATTGCTGCCAAACTGACGTCCGATGGTGATAACCGTTTTAGCCATAATTCTTACCTCCTCCGTATAAAAACTGACGAAAAAGTAGTCAAATTGATATAATAATTATAGCATTTCACACATCGTTCGTCAAAGAATTCCTCCCCTTGAAAAGCCTAGAAATGATCGTACTTTGAAGCGATTTCGTTGAACTTGTCAATGTTGCTCGATATGTTTCCCGAAAGGTTCTCGTAGGTCTGATTTACATGCATCTGTGCTTTGATATCCTGAAGATCACTCTCCGCTAAAGTCGACTCCATACGGATGTACATATCGTCCGGCCTGAATTTCGTTTTGATGGAGCGAAGTCCGTCTTTATATCCAAGCAGCTGACGGAATTCTATTGCGCGTTTGTCAAAGTTGAGTGTCCCGGTGAGCACCTCACCCAGATCACAGCTCGGATACAGGGTGATAAAATGCGCATCCGGCCACTTGTCGGTATTGAGCTCTTTTCCGTGCATCATACCGATAACGATAAACTGACGTATACCCGCATCATATAAGGGCTGTATGGGCGAATTGTCCACCAGACCGCCGTCACGATATAAAAAACCGTTGATTTCCACAGGTTCATATAAGATGGGCATAGCCGAGGATGCAAGCACCAGTTTTTTTACGGTCTCCTCGTCATAGTCATTTAATCTGCGGTACTCCGCAGTATAATCGGAATTGACAAGCGCATGCCCCACGGTTCCGTTCACACGGGCCAGTGCCGTATAAATGTCATATCTGCTTTCCTTCAGTTTTTTAAAGTCTATGTAATTATGAATCAGCTTGGTCATCTCATCCCTTGAGAAGTAAAGTTTTCCGCGGGATAAGGTGTCCGTGTCAAAATCGAACACGGAAAGAAGCTTGATGTCACTCCATGCGCGGTACATCAGATCGATATCTTCCATGGCAAAAAGCATGGCATTTACGGCGCCTATGGATGCGCCGGAAACCATGGTCACGTCATCCAGCAATCCGTTTTCGGAAAGGGCCTTGATCACTCCGAGCTGATACGCGCCTTTTCCTCCTCCCCCGTCAAGCACCAGGCCCACGCCCTGTGCCTTCTTCGGGTCGGTATGAATCTCGGGAAGCACGGGCGCCTTCGGCTTTTCCGGCTGTGCCACGGGGGTAGGATCCGAATCGGCCGGTTCGGGCAGCGTAATCTCTCGCCCGCAGAGAAAGTCTGTCATGGTCTCGAAAAACTCCGGTGACTTCTCCCTGATATCATACGCTTCCAGTATTTTGTTCAGCGTTACTCGATCCTTTTGATTCATACGCGCTCATCCTTCTTTCGAACCTATCTCGGTGCCATCAGTTTCGAAATCCCGTCCTTTAAGCCATCCAAGGTCAGAGGATACATATCATAGATCTCTGCAAGTGCATTCTCCGCTTCCATCCAGGAAAGTGCATTTAACTTGCCGTGGAATCTCGGATTCAGCCAGATGATCTTTTTATACTTGGTTTTAAAGAGCTTATTCCACTCATATCCGCTCTTTCCGTCGTTGGGGCCTCTGTAGTTCCCGTTGATGTCATAAAGCTCCTCAGGAGCCATCTGAGCGTCTCCTACGATGATCACCTTGTAATCTTTGTCCGTATGACGGAAGAGGTAATCAAGGTCCACCCAGTTGCCGAGCTCGCACTCCGCATCCTTGTACACCTTGCTGTAAATGCAGTTGTGGAAATAATACGTCTTTACATCCTTGAAATGATTCGCCTTGTGAACAGCCTGAAACAGGTCATTGCACAGTTCCGCAAAGGGCATCATGGTACCGCCGCAGTCAAAGAGCAAGAGAAGCTTGACGGAATTCTTTCTCGGCTTGTCAAATTCAAGAGAAAGCATGCCGCCCTTGTTACAGGTCTCATCGATGGTCTTGTCCAGATCAAGCTCTGTTTTCGCCACATCAAGCTTGGCAGA
>CAMOHF010000108.1 GCA_946614685.1 uncultured Clostridia bacterium
GGAGAGACAGGATGAAGATCAGGAAGAAGAGCGCCTTGATGGGCTCCACCGTCAGTATAAAGAATGCGCAGGTCGCCATTCCGATAAATGCACCGACGACGGGGATTAAAGCGGTAAATGCCATGATCACACCCGACATGACCGCATAGGGAAGGCGCAGGATCAGCATACCGATGGCACAAAGCGTACCGAGGATCATAGCGTCCGTAGCCTGTGCCACGAAGAATCCGCGAAAGTTGGTGTTTAAGAGTGAAAACAGTTTGATCAGCTTATCGCCCTTCGGAAGATAGGTGTTGATCAGTCCCGTAAACTGTCTCGCAAGCTTCTCCTTGCCCGCAAGGATGTAGATGGAGAAGAAGATTCCGATACCGACTCTCGCGATAACAGAGACAATGGTAGACGCGGAGGATACGATCATACCGACAGCGCCCGATGCTCCGTTCGCCAGGAAACCTCCCACCTTCTCGACCATAGACATGATATCCTTCTCCGAAGGAAGGTTGCTCAGCAGGTCTCTTGCATAAGGCCCGATATATTTGTGATTCTGAACCTTGGCAAGCAGTTCCGGCACCTTATCCCGGATGGCTTCCACCAGCATGGAAATGCTGTTTACAAGTTCCGGCACGATGAACTGGATCAGAATAGCGATCACGCAGATCACGATCAGATACGCAAGCACCAGAGAGATTGTCCGTGCAATCCCCTGCTTTATCCTGCCCTTTTTATTGATGATTTTTTCGATTGAGGACATAGGAATATTGACGATAAATGCGATTCCCATACCGATAAACAGACCGCGTCCCGCTTCGAGTACCATACCCACAAAGGAGATCGCCGAGTCCCAGTATTTATAGATCAAAAACAGTACAAAGATCACCACACAGGTTGGCATGTACTTTTGGTATTTTTCCTTCATAACGTCTTCCTTTCCTTCGTTTTCTCCCGCATTATAACAGTTTATGGGATGAGTAGCAAGCAAGTAAGCGCAAGAGCCACCGCAAGAATTGCCGTCGCATACATCAAAACATTGGCTCTTTTGATGTCCGCCGCTTCAATCTCCCTTCGCCCGACTCCTATGTAAGGCTTCTCGCAAACCACGCCGAAATAGGAGGCCGGTCCCGCAAGCCGTAATCCAAGTGCTCCCGCGCATACCGATTCCGTCTGTGCGGAGTTCGGGCTTTTATGATGATATCTGTCTGTCCACCACACCGCGCATGCGCCGGCCGGGTGGAGTACTTTCATAAAAGGTTTCAGAAGAAATGTACCGAGCATCATCAGAAAAGCTGCCAGTCGCGACGGGATCAGATTGGAAAGATCATCCAGCCGCGCCGCCACCGTACCGAAATAACGGTAACGATTGTTTTTATATCCGATCATGGAGTCCATGGTATTCACGGCCTTGTAGCCGTAGACCCCCGGCAGACCAAGTATCGCCAGAAAAAAAAGCGGTGCCACCACGCCATCCGAAGTGCTCTCTGCAACGGTTTCCACAGCCGCGCGCGCAACGCCCGCACGGTCCAGGGCATTCGTGTCTCTCCCGACGATCATGGATACAGCCCTTCTCGCATCTTCGATCTCTCCGTCGGCAAGCGCACGAAACACCTTCATACTCTCCTTTCGAAGAGAGGTGACCGCAAGCATACGATAGGCAAGCACCCCTTCCGCGATCACACGCAGCATATGATCCACTCGTTCAAGCAAAAGAAGAACCACTACGGCAAATCCGATGGAAAGCCCCATCACAAGGAGTGCGAGGATCCCGCCGGCAATCCTCTTTTTTATCCTGTCTTCGTCACGCGTCTTCTCCCAGTCCGCATCCGATGCGGCATCCGCCGGACCACGTATTCCGAAAAGTCTGCGCAGCGCCTTCTCCAAAAATGAAATCAGGCATCCCATAATCCCGACGGGATGCCACATAAACCTCGGATCTCCGAGCAAAAGATCCAGACCGAATGCAATTGTAACAACCAGAGCACGATCCGTCATATCCTACTCCTGTTTAAGGATCTGCGGCACACCGCAGATCATGCGGATCACGGTATCGGCATGTGCGGCAAGCAAACAGTTTACACGACCGTTCATCTCTCGATACGCTCGCTCCTTCTCCTCCATCGGTACCACGCCAAGTCCCATCTCCGTTCCGATGATCACCAGTTTGTCTGCGGCGTCCACATGACTCACAAGTGCCTCGGCCTCGGCGATCGGGTCTCTGCCCTGCTCGATCTGATTCTTCACCCAGTCCTTATAATTGTCGATCACCTTGTATCCCGAATTAAAATGTTCTGCGGCATAAGCGGTCTTCCCGCTTGAAGCGCCTCCTACGATAAAGATCATATCCTTCTCCTAAAAAAGTGTCATCAGGCGTTCCGAAAAGACAAGTACGAAAAGAATCGCAAGCTCCGTTCCCTGCAGAAACCAGCCCGCAAGATCCCCGGTGATTCCTCCGAAATACTTGTATGCAACATGACGATAGCGTGCAAAAGACAAAAGCCCGACCACCATCGCAAGTTCTCCGTAAAACACATCCACAAGCGCAAACAAAAGCACGCACAGCACCAGTTCCGCAAGCAAAATAATCCTCACGCGCCCGGCGTCCGTACGCGCTTCCTCCGCAGCCATTCCGTCAGATTTCGCCAACCGAAGCGTTACGACCGAAAGACCCGACAGCACACGCTCATAGACAAAAGACAGTGCGAAGACCACCTGATATCTTCCGATCCCGTAAAACCCGAAAAAGGCGTAGGATGCCCCATAGGATATCGACGCTTCGGTCAACCCGAAGTACGCAAGAAAGTACACGCAGGCCGCGATCACCGCAAAGGCTCCGACATGCGGGTCTTTCAGGATCTTTAATTTCTCTTCCCTGTCCTTCCAGGAACTTCTCGCATCCGTCACATCGAGGTATCCGTCCATATGGATCCCGCCCGTCACAAGCAGCGGCAGGATCGTACAAAGCGCAGCAGTAAGCATCGGGGTAAGCGCAAGCTTCCATGCCGCCGCAAAAAGCAGCAGTTCAAGTGCACCGATCACCGCACCGACAAACGGAAAAAAGCACAGGGCGTACCTGTTGCTTTTTTCATCCCACTTCACGCGCGGAACAGGGATCCTGGAATAAGTTGAAAATGCAAGAAGCAGCGATCTCATTGCTTCAAATCTCCTCCGGGTTTTATAACAACCGGAATTCCGCAGACGACTTCCGTCACGGTATCCGCCTTCGAAGCGATCCGGTTCGTAATTTGACTAAGGCGATCGACAAACCTCACAACCTCGGCATCATATCGACTCAGATCTTCCGAAGTGATTTCATTTGCCACCACTACGATATCACGTTCAGGCGTATCCGTAAAGCATTCCTCCGACACAACACCCTCGGAAGAGAAAAATTCATTCGCGATAAGGTTGGTCAGATCCTCCACCAGGAAGACCCCGCATCTTCCGTAAAAGGCATCCGAAATCCGTGTCGGACACTCGACGGTTACGTATCCCTTTCCTTCCCGAAGTTTCCTGTGGCGACGGATTCTCTCGCTCGCCGCATCGCTTCCGTCATCGCGCATGGTCGCAATATAGTACAGGTTTCGCCCGTCCTTTGCAAGTGACCGGCCAAGTGCCTCCGCATATTCGGATTTTCCGCTGCCGGCTCCGCCGGTCACCATATGAATTGCCATTATTCCTTCTTGTTTCCTTCCATCATCTTAACGTACTCGTCGGGAAGATCCTGACCGTTCGGCAGATACACCGACGCCTTGAATCCAAAGACATCGAACATTCGAGTCCATGATTCACACTATCACAATTATACAATACGACAGTCATAAAAAACACACAAAAAACCCGCTTTCGCGGGTTTTTCGTATCTTTTTTACGCAAGTTCGGCAAGTTCGAGCAGAAGCTTTTCGGTCTTCTCCCAACCGAGACAGGGATCCGTGATGGACTTACCGTATACGCCCTCACCGATCTTCTGTGCTCCGTCCTCGATGTAGCTTTCGATCATCAGACCTTTTACAAGTCCGTGAAGGTCCGTGTTGAGTCTGCGGCTGTGCATGACATCCTTCGCAATACGGATCTGCTCTAAGTACTGCTTTCCGGAATTGTTATGATTCGTATCGATGATAACCGTGGGATTCGCAAGTCCAAGTTCATCGTAAGCGTCCGAAACGCGACGCAAATCTTCATAGTGATAGTTCGGTCTGCTGTGTCCGAACTTATCTACATAGCCGCGGAGGATCGCATGTGCAAGCGGATTACCCTCTGTCTTGACTTCCCATCCGCGATACAGGAACTTCTGAGGATTCTGTGCCGCGATAATGGAGTTCATCATCACGGAGAGATCACCGCCCGTGGGATTCTTCATACCGGCAGGGATACCGATGCCGCTTGCCACAAGTCTGTGCTGCTGGTCCTCAACCGAGCGCGCACCGATTGCCACGTATGAAAGCAGATCAGACAGGTATCTGTGATTCTCCGGATAGAGCATCTCCTCGGCACAGGTAAACCCTGTCTCCTCAACCACACGTCTGTGCATCTTTCTGATGGCGATAATGCCCTCGAGCATATCCTCCTCCCCTTCGGGATTCGGCTGATGCAGCATGCCCTTGTATCCGAGTCCTGTGGTTCTCGGCTTATTCGTATAAACACGGGGGATCACAAAGATCTTATCCTTGATCTTCTCGGCTACGCCAGCAAGTCTCTCCATATAATCAAGAACCGCGTCCTCACGATCAGCCGAGCAGGGACCGATGATGGCTACAAAACGATCATCCTTTCCCGTAAAGATATCCTCGATTTCCTTATCGCGCTGCGCCTTTAACGCAATCGCCTTCTCGCTTAACGGATACTGCTCCTTGATCTCCTTGGGGATTGGCAGTTTTCTGATAAATTCCATTTCCTTGGCCATGATTTGTTACTCCTTTTGTTGCTTATCTTTCTATGTATTTCTTACATGATTCACTATGATACTTCACCGCGTTAAATTTGTAAAGAGTTTTTTATCACTTTTTTTCCATATCATACAGAATCGCATTCACAATGCAGGCGGCGATATTGCTTCCGCCCTTTCTTCCTCTGGCTACAATGTAGGGGACAGGCAGGTCAAAGATTTCCTCCTTCGCCTCTACCACATTGACAAAACCTACCGGTGCCGCGATCACAGCCTCGGGTAAGAAGCTCCCCTCCTCAAAGAGTTCCCGGATACGAAAGAGCGCGGTCGGAGCATTGCCC
>CAMOHF010000109.1 GCA_946614685.1 uncultured Clostridia bacterium
TTCACGGAACTGCAGAACTATCTGAAGAAAAAGAAGTGATAAAGGGCAGGTGTCATCGGACACCTGCTTTTTTAGTGGCACCTACTATTCGAATTCTTTCGAAAATGTTAGCACTCTACCTTGTTGAGTGCTAAATTTTCCTTGACATTGGGAATACGTCGTATTATGATAGGTTTCATAGGGATCGGCACGGCAGGTCGATCACATTTTACCGGAAAGGAAGACGATAGTATGGAAAAAAAGGGAAGTCTGTCAATCAATAGCGAAAACATTTTCCCGATCATCAAAAAGTGGCTGTATTCGGATCATGATATCTTTATCAGAGAACTCGTAAGTAACGGATGCGACGCCATTACCAAGTTAAAGAAGCTTGCACTGATGGGAGATTACGAGGAGAAAGAGGGCGAGGAGTACAAGATCGAGGTATACTGCTCGGCGAAGGATAAGACCCTGACCTTCGTGGATAACGGCATCGGTATGACCGGTGAGGAGGTTGAGAAGTACATCAATCAGATCGCATTCTCCGGTGCTACGGATTTCATCAACAAATATAAGGACAAGGCGAATTCTGACCAGATCATCGGACATTTCGGCCTCGGATTTTATTCAGCTTTTATGGTTGCGGACAAGGTGACCATCGATACCTGTTCCTACAAGAAGCGCACCAAGCCCGTATTCTGGGAGTGTGACGGCGGTACGAACTATGAGATGTCGGAAAGCGATGACGAGACGCGCGGTACTGCGATCACGCTGTATCTGAATGAGGATGCCTATGAGTTCGCCAATGAGTACCGCGTGCGCGAAGTGCTTCAGAAGTACTGTGCATTTATGCCGTATCCGATCTACCTGATCAACGAGGACAAGGCAGAGGAAGAGGCCAAAGAGGCGAAGAAGGCTGACAAGACCATCGAGGTTGACACCACCGAGGAAGACGATCTGATCGGCGATGCACCTGAGAAGGCTGCAGACAAGAAGGACGAGAAAGAAGAGAAGAAGGAAGAGAAGAAGGAAGAGAAGAAGGAAGAGGGACCGAAACCCTTAAATGATACCCATCCCCTGTGGATGAAGGCACCCAACGAGTGTACCGAGGATGAGTATATCGACTTCTATCAGCATCTCTTCCTTGACTTTAAAAAGCCGCTCTTCTGGATCCATCTGAATATGGATTATCCCTTCAACTTAAAGGGAATCCTCTACTTCCCGAAGATCAATACGCAGTACGATCAGCTTGAGGGAACCATCAAACTTTATAACAACCAGGTATTTATCGCGGATAATATCAAAGAGGTGATCCCCGAGTTCCTCCTTCTTTTGAAGGGTGTGATCGACTGTCCGGATCTGCCGCTCAATGTATCGAGAAGTGCACTCCAGAACGACGGATTCGTGAAGAAGATTTCCGACTACATTACCAAGAAGGTTGCGGACAAATTAACCGGTATGTGCAAGACGGACCGAGAGAACTACGAGAAGTATTGGGATGACATCAGCCCCTTCATCAAGTTCGGCTGCGTCAGAGACGAGAAGTTCGATGACAAGATGAAGGATTACATGATCTACAAGAACCTCGAAGGCAAGTACATTACCCTGCCCGAATACTTAGAGGCCGGCAAGGAGAAGTACGAGAACAAGGTGTTCTATGTTTCCGATAAGGAAGCGCAGTCCCAGTACATCAACATGTTTAAGGAGGAAGGCATCGATGCGATCTTCCTTGAGCATAACATCGACAACCCGTATATCACGCATCTTGAGTCCAAGAATGAGAACGTCAAATTCCTCAGGATCGATGCGGACCTTTCGGACAATTTTGTGGGTGACAAGCTCTCCGAGGAAGATGAGAAGAAGTATACGGAACAGCTTACCGACCTTTTCAAGAAGGCAACCGGTAACGATAAACTTGTCGTAAAGGCTGAGGTGCTTAAGAATGAAAACATCGCTTCCATGCTGACGCTGTCCGAGGACCAGAGACGTATGCAGGAGATGATGCGTGCCTACAATATGGACGGGCTGAATCCCGATATGTTCGGTACCGGCGGAGAGACCCTTGTGCTTAACGTAGCCAACAAGCTCGTGAAGTACGTGATGGACAATCCGGAGGGTGAGTATGCAACGGATATCTGCTGCCAGCTCTACGACCTCGCAAGACTTGCGAACAAGCCGCTTGATGCAGACTCCATGACCGCTTTCTGTGAAAGATCCAACCGCCTGCTCGGTGTACTGATCAACCAGTAGGGTTCTATATGATAAACACGCCCGCTCAATGCATTAAGCAAATGAGCGGGCTTTTTTTATTGGCTCCTTGACAAGCATCCCGAATTGTATTACTGTGAAAGAGGTCACGCTCCTGTCGAGAAGAACAGGAGATTCATATGTTCAGTAAAGTTCTAAGCAGTGCCGTGGCAGGCGTGTCAGGCACGGAGATCTACGTAGAGGCAGACGTCTCGGACGGCTTGCCTATGTTCACCATGGTCGGGTATTTATCCTCATCAGTAAGAGAAGCATCGGAGCGGGTCAGAACTGCCATCAGAAATTCCGGTATTATGCTGCCGCCCAAGCGCATCACGGTGAATCTGTCCCCTGCGGATATCAGGAAGGACGGCACGGTTTTTGACCTTGCCATTGCTTTGTCATGTCTGCTTGCAGCAGGCCTTGTGCCCGAGATTTCGCTCGATCGGACGATGATACTCGGGGAGCTAGGTTTGGACGGATCCATCAAGCCTGTGAACGGTGTGCTTTCCATGGTGCATCACGGTTACTCCGAAGGCATCACGGACTTTATCGTGCCTTCGGCCAATGCAAGAGAAGCGGCGATCGTAGACGGCGCTCGTGTCTTCGGTTTTTCGAGACTTTCCGAGGTTCTCGAGTTTATCGAAGGCAAGGCGAGTATTCGACCGACGCTGTATGAACCTACGGCAGAGGAGGAAGCGTCATCAGATCTTCCCGATTTTTCGGAGATCCGGGGGCAGGAGATGCTAAAACGCGGTCTTACCATAGCGGCTGCGGGCTTTCATAATGTATTGATGCTCGGTGCGGCAGGAGCCGGAAAGTCGATGCTTGCCAAGTGTTTGCCGGGTATCCTGCCGAAGCTCACCTTTCAGGAGAGCATCGAGGTGACTAAGATTTACAGCGTGAGCGGATTGCTTCCCGATACCGGAACGCTTATGAAAAATCGCCCCTTTCGCGCGCCGCATCACACGGTATCGGAGTATGCGTTAACCGGAGGCGGCGCGGTCCCGAGGCCGGGGGAGATCAGCCTAGCGCATAACGGAGTGCTCTTTTTGGATGAGCTTCCGGAGTTCAAGAAAAGTGCACTGGAGGTTTTAAGGCAGCCGATGGAGGACGGTGTGATCCGTATCGCAAGGGTCCAGGCATCCTACACTTATCCGGCAGATTTTATGCTGGTTGCCGCTGCAAATCCCTGCCCCTGCGGTTACTATCCGGACAGGAAGCGCTGCAGATGCACGCCGCGGATGGTTTCTGCCTATCAGGGGAAGCTTTCCGGTCCGCTGCTTGACAGAATCGATATCCGGATGGAGGTGACTGCCGTAAGTGGCGACGCACTTTTCGAGGAAGCCTCGGGGGAGTCCTCGGAGTCCATACGCATGCGGGTGGAGGCGGCAAGAAAAAGACAGGAGGAGCGCTATGCGGGGGAGAAGATACGATTTAACTCCCAGCTTTCCGGGAAGATGCTTGGCGCCTATATCAAGCTATCCGATTCCCAGGAGGAGATGCTTCATGCGTGTGTAACTTCGGGGGATCTTTCCGCGAGAGGCGTCTACCGTGTGATGCGTCTTGCCAGAACCATCGCCGACTTGTCGGATCATGATGCGATCGGGGATGAGGACTTAACGGAGGCACTGTTTTTCAGAAACAGCAACCTTCCCATCGAGGGGAGCGTGATCCTGTGAATAGAAGAAAAACAGATATCATGCATCTATTTCTCGGTGAGGTTGAACCGGATGCGCTCTTTCAAAGCAAACTGCTTCGCGCCTGCGGAGGTATCCATGCACTGTGGGAGATGAGTGAGGATGAATTTCTTACCAGAACGGTTGAAATCCTTCATCCAGAGACGGCAATGGAACTGTACGCGAAGCGCGATGAAGGATTCCTATCCGAGAAACTGACCCGGTATGAGCAGGCGGGAATCGGTATCCTTTATCCGGAGCATCCGGCGTATCCTTCGCAGCTGCTTACCATACACGATCCGCCTGAACTTCTTTATTACAAAGGAAATCCGGACATCCTAAACCGTCATGAGCGGTGTATCGGAATTGTGGGTGCAAGAGAGGCGGATACCTACGGCCGGGAGATTGCCACGTACTTCGCATCCAATCTTTCACATAGAGGCGTGCTCGTTGTGAGCGGACTTGCCAAGGGGATCGACGGGGCTGCGCACACGGGGAGTCTTGCCGCGGACGGAGATACCGTGGCGGTGCTCGGTACCGGGATTGACATCCCTTCCCCGAGGGAGAATCTCAGACTGTATTTTGAAATCGAGGAACGGGGACTTCTGCTTTCCGAATATCCTCCGGGTTATCCCGGCGGTATCTATACATTTCCCAGAAGAAACAGGATTATCAGCGGAATCTCACACGGCGTTTTTGTGGTTCAGGCAAGGGAACGATCCGGGTCACTCATTACGGCAGATCTTGCGTTAGAGCAGGGGAGGCAGGTGTATGCGCTCCCCGGAAGAGCGGGTGACGACAGGTCGGTCGGATGTAACCGGCTCATTAAACAGGGAGCGCTTCTTGTCACCACACCCGACGATATCATGGAGGATCTGTTCGGTGTTTCGGCCATGGAAAAACGTCGGACGGAGGAAGTGCCTGCGGATACGCACAGGAAAAATAATCTTGCACCCTTAGAAAAAAAGGTGTATAGTTGTGTCGGTTTGGACCCGGTATCCGTGGATGACATTATCAGGGCTTGCAAAATAGGTGTGACCGGGGCCATCAGTATTCTGTATCGGCTGGAACAGTCGGGACTTGTGAAACAGGTAAGACGCGGCTGGTACATTATCACGGATATTGCGGAAGCTATCAAATAGTTATTAAAAGGGGAATTACCATGGCAAAGAATCTTGTGATCGTGGAGTCGCCCGCAAAGACGAAGACCATCAACAAGTCCCTTGGCACCTCC
>CAMOHF010000110.1 GCA_946614685.1 uncultured Clostridia bacterium
TCGTGATACGGAATATACAAGGAATCTGATGGACTACGTGAATCGTCATCATGAGCTCGGGATCACGCTCTTTGTCTACACCTGCGAGGAGCAGCTGTGGCGGGATGCGGCAAGAGAGGGGCTTGCGCTTGCGGTGATTCCGCAGAAGAAGGAGGCGGTAAGTGAGACGCTGCCCGTGCTGTTCCTTACGGAAGATAAGGCGCTTGAGACCGGGGGAGATTTCATATACAAGTACCAGAGCGCAAAACAACTTGCACAAAGGATTCGAAGCAAGATCGCGGATGACGGTGAGCGGCCGACGCGTACGACGCAGATCTATGGGGTGTATTCACCGCTTGGCAGAAGCGGGAAAACGACGCTTGCGCGGGGACTGTGTGCCGTCGGCAGGAACAGTCTTTACGTTTCGCTGGAGGACTATCATCCGGCACCGGATGGGGAGGATGCCGGGGCGGAAGGAGACAGGATGCTGTACCTGATCGCAGGCGGGAACAGGGATTTTGCAGGGATGATACCGCATCGCGGTATGCCGTATGATGCCATCCTCGAGAACTGCAGATTTGCGGAACTGCGGAATCTGGGAGAGGAGGAACTTCGCTTTATGTGCAGGACACTTGCGGAAGATGGCAGGTATCAGAGGATTGTGCTTGATATCGGAACGGGGGCTATGGCTGGGCTTTCAGTGCTTTCAGTGTGCGACAGGATCTACGTTCCGATCCTGCAGGACGAGGTGTCCTGCGGCAAGCTGGATGTCTTTAAAAAGCAGATCGCGTACGGCAATCTGCGCGAACTCCTTCCGAAGATCCGGTATATGACGGTGCCTGTGATGCGGCCGGATGATGAGGATTTTTTGACATGGATACGCGAGGGGGATCTTTAGATGGATGCGAAGGAAGCGGTGAAAGAACGGATACGCCGTGATGTGATCGAACGCCTGGATATGAGCCGAGAGCAAAGCGATGAGGAAATCGGGCGCGTGATCGACGAGAGGATCCTGGCAGCGGAGGGGGAAGGCGGACTTACGCTTGGGGACAGGCTTTCGCTGCGGCGGGAGCTGTTTAATACGCTTCGCAGGATGGATGTGCTGACCGCCTTGCTCGAGGATCCGGAGGTGACCGAGATCATGGTGAACGGGACCGATGCGATCTTCTGCGAAAAGCACGGACACATCCGTAAGACGGAGCTTAGGTTTGAAAGCGAATCCAGACTGTTTACGGTGATCCAGCAGATTGTGGCAGGCTGTAACAGGAGAGTCTCGCACGCCGATCCGATCGTGGACGCGAGGCTGCCGGACGGCTCACGCGTGAATGTCGTTTTAGATCCGGTCAGTATCGACGGGACGGCACTTACTATTCGAAAGTTTGCCGCGGAAGGAATGCGGATGGAGATGCTTGCGGATTTCGGTGCATTTGACAGGGAACTGATTCCGATGTTTTCGGCGCTTGTCCGCGGGGGATATAACATTCTGATCACGGGCGGTACGGGTGCCGGAAAGACAACGCTGCTCGGCGCACTGGCGAATCTGATCCCGAAGGATGAGCGGATCATCACCATTGAGGACTCGGCGGAACTTAGGATCGACGGGATTGAGAACCTTGTTCGACTGGAGACGCGGGATGCCGCAGATGATGAAGGAAGGAGTATCACCGTGCGGGATCTGATCAAGGCGAGTCTTCGGATGCGCCCGGACAGGATCATCGTGGGCGAGGTGAGAGACGCCGCGGCAGCGGACATGCTCCAGGCCTTAAACACGGGACACGACGGTAGTCTTTCGACATTGCATGCGAACTCCGCAAGGGATGCCATGGACAGGCTTTCCACGATGGTGCTTACGGCGATGGATATCCCGATCGTGGCGGTGAGAAAGCAGATCGCATCGGCGGTGGATCTGGTGATCCATGTGGGCCGGTGTAGGGATCGATCAAGGAAAATATTGGAGATATGTGAGGTGGAAGGAATGAACGACGGAGAGATCGCACTGCGGACGCTGTTTGAGTTTAAGGCAAGCGATGACACCGGAGGCAGGGTGCACGGAAAACTGAGAAGGATGCGGGATCTGTTACATATCGAGAAACTCGAACAGGCCGGTCTTTTACACGAATACAGGGAGGGCGTCATTGGAAGTTCTGAAGTTTGACCGAAGACGTTTTTACCTGAAGGAAATTTTCAAACTATTCACTTTTTCATTTGTAACAGCCTGGATATGCTATAGGTCCCGGCTCGGAATCATTGTTACGCTCCCCGCAGGGGGGATCCTGTTTTTCACAGATTATCAAAAAGAATGCGCACGGACGAAGGAACGAATCCTTTCGTCATTTAAAGATGCCATGTTGTTGCTGGCCGGAGCCATGCGCGCCGGTTACTCGCTGGAACAGGGGCTGATCCGCGTGACCGGAGATTACGCGCGTATGCACGGGAAGGACGTTATGGAGGCGGAGCTGCGCCGTATGGTGCACGGACTTTCGTTGAAACGTCCGGTGGAAGATCTTTTCTTTGATCTGGCGCGCCGTACCGGACTCTCGGAGATAGAGAGCCTGTCGGAGAACATCAGTCTTGCCAGGAGGTACGGAGGAAGCATTTCGTCCATGATCGCTCTGACTGCGGACGAACTGTCGGAGAAGGCAAGAACAGCGCTTGAGGTTCGGACGGCCATGGCGGCAAAGCGTCTCGAGGGACGCTTGATGACGGCCGTTCCGGCGGTTGTGATGCTTTACCTTTGGCTTACCAACGAATCCTATGTGCGCGTGCTTTACGAGGGTATCGCCGGAAGAGCGATCATGACGCTGGTGTTTGCGGTAAATATGGCATGTTTTTTCTGGATGGAACAAATCAGTAAGGAGGGGCAAATGTGATGGTATATTTCGGTGCATTTGGGTTGATGCTGCTTATGGCACTTGTGAGCAGGATCCACTATAGCAAGTATAAGGATGGAGGCTCGGATCGTTCGATGATCGTTTCTGTGCTTGCGGGTCAGATGAGAAAGACCCGCGCCATCGGAGAAAAGGAGGCGCAACAGCTGGCTGCGGACTGGCTTGTGAAACGTGCCTTCGGCTGTTTTCTCGTTCTGGCGCTTTCTTTTTTGCTGGGCGGTATTTTCGCTGTCGGGGAGCGTAACCGGCAGGAGGATATGACACTGGCGCGGGAGGGGTATGACGGACGGGAGATTTCGCAGAAGCTATTTCTGACTGATGATGATGAGATGGAGACCCTGGAGCTTAAGGTGGAACCCCTGTCATATACGAAGGAGACTTTTGATATGGCATCGGAGGACGTATTTGCAAATCTTACGGAGAGCATCCGAGCTTCGGAACAGGATGGGTGTATCTCGGAGGATCTGACGCTTCCGCTCACCGATGAGGGAGGATCGGTGCGGCTTAGCTGGACCTCGGATCGCCCGGATATTATGACTTCTTACGGAAAACTTGCGGTATGTGATCCGGGGGACTATCCGGTGAATCTGACCGTGAAAGCGAGTGCCGGAGATTTTGAACGTGCGTATACGATCGGGATCACGGTGCGTAAGACAGGGGCTTCCGGGAATTCGGGAATCGCTGCTGCCAAAGAGCAGCTGATCCGCATGGAAGAACAAAACAGAAACATGGAAACGCTGACGATCCCGGAAGAAATCGACGGGGTATCGATCAGTATGAAACATACACACCGAACATCTGTGAAAATCGTGGTCATCGGCGTGCTTGCGTCGGTGATCCCGATTGTTACGGCAGTGAGCAGACTGCGCGAAGAAGGTGCGAAGCGGGATGAACAACTGCTTGCGTTTTATCCGGAAATCCTTGCAAGACTGTCGCTGCTTGTGGCTGCGGGCATGACCATACGGGCCGGCCTGAAACGACTGGCGGAAAGAGAAGACGTGCCGAAGGTGTTGATTAGAGAAATACACTATACGCTGCACCGGATCGATGCGGGTCAGGCGGAGAATCTGTGTTACGAGGCACTCGGGTACAGGCTGGAATTGCCGGAGTATCAGAGGCTCTTTGATCACATCAGTAATCTCCTGACGATGGGCAACGATCAACTGCTGAAGCTGATGAAGGACGAGCGCGTGCAGGTGCTTGCAAAACGCAGGGAGTATGTAAGACAGCGAGGGGAGACCGCATCGACGAAGATGCTCTTTCCGATGATCATACTGCTTGCGCTCACGATGTTGGTAATAATTTATCCGGCGTTTGCCGGTTTCTGAAAGGAGGGCTTCTATGCAGTACATGAAGAAGCTGTTACTGGAAGAAGATGGCATGGGTGTGGTTGAGGTGATTTTGATCATGGTTGTCCTGATTGCCATGGTTGTGATCTTCAAGGAGCAAATTACCGCACTCGTTGAGAATATATGGAACTCGATCAACAAGGGGGCAAAGTCCATATATTAGGCTATCGTAAGGAGGATCATGATGAAGAATCAAGGCAGGGTAACTGTATTTTTGTGCCTGATCATGTCGGGGATGCTGCTTCTGGGTGTGACTGCCCTTCGGGCTGCGAATCTTTTTGCGGCCAAGGGAAAAACAGCGATCGCTGCAAGGTCATCGGTGTCTTCGATGAAGGCCATGTATCAAAACTATATTTTCGAACACTATCATATCCTCCTCTTTGACAAAACTTTGGGGGGCCGGGGGGAGGCTGCTTTCGAAGAGCGCTTCTCCCAAAACCTCTCTGCAAATCTGACGGATGCATTCACGGTGACGGAAACAGCGGTTACGGATTTTGACATGCTGACGGATGCCGACAATGCCGCGTTCAAAGCCCAGATCCGCGACTACATGAAGTATGCGGCGGCCGAATACGGCGTGGATTATCTGGCAGGGAAGGTCGGTGATTATGAAGGCAGGATCTCCGAGGAATCCGAGGATGCCATCGAGCGTTCGAAGGAGGAAGGAACGCACGCGTCAGATGACGGAAGAACAGACACAGCCGGGGAGGGTTTCTCGGGAGATGAAGCACAGGGTGAGACCGGAGCGGATCCGGAGGAAGACGGAGATGTGACGGACGGATCGGGTGAGACTGCGGAAGGAAGTCTGAAGAAAGGAAAGGTGAAGGACCCACGCCGTGTCACGAAGAAGATGAAGGGCAATCTGCTGCTTGCGATCGTGCTTCCTGAGGAAAGC
>CAMOHF010000111.1 GCA_946614685.1 uncultured Clostridia bacterium
ACCGGCTGTCTGCATCACAGATGCAGACCGGACATAGATCATCCCTCGCGCTCCGGCCTAGTTTATCGTTAGAAATGCTGTCCGGCACCGACACGTATGCGACTGCATTGCAAGGACAACGTGAGCACGCCGGCGCTTAGCGAGGTTTTTTCGAGCTTAGCGTCCGCTGCGTGTGGAACTTAGCGCAAGCGTGTCCGGCAAGGCAGTCAGCATACGTGAGGTGCATAACAGAATTACAATCATGTGGTAGGTGGAGTGTGTTGCGAGATATGTCTTACCTTGACAAAATGCGTAAGATATGGGATAATCTCCGTTAGTTTAACGCACTAAAGCGTTACGCAATAAAGTAAACGAAGAGGAGACAACAAGATGCTAATCAAGGTTTTGATGCTGGTGGTATTCTTCGGTGTGATGATCGGAATCGGTCTCTACTGCAGAAAGAACGCCACAGACGTGAATGGTTTTGTACTCGGAGGAAGATCTGTCGGCCCCTGGCTGACCGCATTTGCTTACGGAACCTCCTATTTTTCTGCGGTAATCTTCATCGGATACGCAGGTCAGTTCGGCTGGAGATTCGGTCTTGCTTCGACTTGGATCGGACTCGGCAATGCATTTATCGGGTCCCTGCTTCCCTGGCTGATCCTCGGAAGAAGAACGAGAACCATGACGCATTATCTTGATTCCAAGACTATGCCGGAGTTCTTCGGTCAGAGATTTGATTCCAAGTTTTTGAAGATCCTGGCATCCGTGATCGTCTTTGTATTCCTGATTCCTTATACGGCATCTCTTTATAACGGACTTTCCAGAGTCTTCGGTATGGCATTCCATATTGATTACACGGTATGTATCGTTGTGATGGCAATCTTAACCGGTGTATATGTGATCGCAGGCGGATATATGGCAACGGCCATGAACGACTTTATCCAGGGTATTGTCATGCTCTTCGGTATCGTGGCAGTGATCCTTGCGGTGCTTTCTTCTCACGGCGGACTCGTTGCCGCTACCGGAAAGCTGGCTGAGATCGTTGACACCGAGGTAAGCACCACGCCCGGTATCTTCAATTCCTTCTTCGGACCGGATCCTTTCTTCCTGCTTTGCGTTGTGATTCTTACATCCTTCGGTACCTGGGGCCTTCCGCAGATGGTGCAGAAATTCTACGCGATCAAGGACACCAAGGCCATTGAAAAGGGTACCATCATCTCGACGGTATTTGCCATTATCGTGGCAGGCGGATGTTACTTCCTCGGCGGATTCGGACGTCTTACGGATGTCAATGTAGGCGAGCTCGGTTACGATGCGGTTGTACCTGCCATGCTCGAGAAGTTGCCCGAGGTTCTGATCGCACTTGTCCTGATCCTGGTGCTTTCGGCGTCCATGTCAACGCTTTCCTCACTGGTGCTTACATCTTCCTCCACGCTGACGCTTGATCTGATCAAGGGAACCGTGGCCAAGAATATGAAAGAGAAGACGCAGGTGCTTTTGATGAGATTTTTCATCGTGGTATTCATCGCAATCTCAGCGGTGATCGCCGTGATCCAGTACAAGAGCAAGGTAACCTTTATCGCGCAGCTGATGGGTATTTCATGGGGTGCGCTTGCGGGAGCCTTCCTTGCACCTTATATGCTGTCTCTCTTCTTTAAGGGCATCACCAAGATTGCGGTATTTGTAAACTTCATGTTCAGCTGCATCGTGATGGTTGTTGAGATGCTTAGGCCCGAGGTATTCCCGAAGGTGCTCGCCAATCCCATCACCTGTGGTGCGTTCTGCATGATCGCGGGCCTTGTCATCGTTCCTGTTGTGAGCCTTGTTACACCGAAGCCGGATCGTGCGAGAGTGGATGAGATCTTCACCTGCTTCAATGATATGAAAAACGAGAAACCGAAGGAAATCTAATCGGTCAAAAAAGATCCGGTCACAATCAATGTGACCGGATCTTTTTATTCGTCTAAGAGTTCGCCCTTGTCATTCACGCGGCTCGGGTCAAAGTCCTCAAGCTCTGTGTCCTCGGCGGGGTTGTTGTCGAAGAGCAGGGGACCGATATCAAGGTCTACGTTGTCGAGTCTGTTTAAGACCTCGGCGTCCGGATTTCTCGGTACGACTTCTTCTTTCAGTTTTTCGACTTCTTCTTTGGTAAGTCCCGTCATCAGGACGACCTCGTCCACGTCCACGCGGCCTTTGAGCATACGCTCGGCCACATCGTATTTTGCTTTGTTTGTCTTATTCATGTCAGGCCTCCGTATTAGTTTGCAAGAGATGAGAGATAGGCTTCGTTGGCATCGAGTACCTTCTGCATGGCGGCGGGTCCCGGTGCGCCGATGGTGTTTCTCTTTTCAACACAGGTGGAAAGAGAGATGGCTTCGTAGATATCCTCTTCGAAGACGGGTGAAATCTCCTTGTAGTCGGAAAGTGGAAGCTCGTCTAAGGAGATACCGCGCTCGATACAGGTGAGTACGAGTCTGCCGATGATGCCGTGGGCATCACGGAAGGGAACACCGTGATTCACAAGGTAGTCCGCAGCGTCCGTTGCATTGGTGAAGCCGCCGGTTGCGCTCTGCTTCATGCGGTCCTTGTTGACGCGCATCGTAGCGATCATCTCGGTGAAAAGTGTGAGACAGGAAGCTACGGTGTCGAGTGCATCGAAGGTAAGCTCCTTGTCTTCCTGCATATCTTTGTTGTAGGCAAGCGGGATTCCCTTCATCGTCACGAGGATGGAGGTGAGTGCCGCATAGACTCTTCCGGTCTTGCCGCGAACAAGTTCTGCAATGTCCGGATTCTTTTTTTGGGGCATGATGGAGCTGCCTGTGGAGAATGCGTCGTCGAGTTCGATAAATTTGTATTCGTCCGAGTTCCAGATGATGATCTCCTCGGAGAAGCGGGAGAGGTGCATCATGAGTGTGGAAGCGGCGGAAAGCGTTTCGATCACGTAATCGCGATCGGAGACGGAATCCATGCTGTTTAAGGTGGGACCGTCAAATTCCATCAGAGAAGCGGTAAGCTCTCTGTCGAGAGGGTAGGTGGTTCCCGCAAGTGCGCCTGCACCGAGCGGGCAGACATTCATACGCTTCAGGATGTCGGTCAGCCGTCCGTAGTCGCGCTTTGCCATCTCCATATAGGCGCCCAAGTGGTGCGCAAAGGTAAGAGGCTGGGCTTTCTGGAGATGTGTAAAGCCGGGCATGTAGGTGTGAAGGTGCACCTTCATCAAACCGTGCAGTGTCTTCATATAAGTAAGGAGGATCTCCTGAAGGCGGTGCAGTTCGTCTCTTACGTAGAGACGCATATCGAGCGCTACCTGATCGTTGCGTGATCTTCCGGTGTGCAGCTTCTTACCTACGTCGCCGATCCGGTCGATCAGATTGGATTCCACGAAACTGTGTACGTCCTCGCAGGTCTCGTCAATCGCAAGAGAACCGCTTTCCACGTCGGAGAGGATGCCGGTAAGTCCCTTGATGATCTCGTCTTTTTCCGCGTCTGTCAGGATGCCTGCGGATGCGAGCATGGTGACGTGCGCAATACTGCCGCGGATGTCCTGCGGAAGCAGACGCTTGTCAAATGAAATGGATGCATTGAAGTCGTAGACAAATTGGTCGGTTTCCTTGGTGAAACGACCGCCCCATAATTGTGCCATGATATTTGATACTCCTTTTTGGTTCAACTAAGTCAACCCATGTATTTTACCATGTTGACGCGTGAAAGGTCAACATCCGCAGATTCTTGCATCTGAAATGTCAATTCTGTCAGAATTTTGTCGTTTGTTTTATATTTTTCTTTATGGATACTCCTAATTATGATATAATACTGAACATGGAGTTAGTTCAATTTATAGTATGGAGGAAAGCCTATGATAAGAAACATGAAAGTAGGAGCAAAACTACTCTTGATGACATTACCGCTCGTAACGCTCGTGCTTGTTGTGACGATCGTTTCCGGATTGCGTCAGAGGTCGGTATTCAACGATACAAAGGACGTATATCTTGATGAGATCGCCGAGCTTGAGTCGACACTGCTTACGGCGGATCGAGATCTTTATCAGGCACAGCTTGCCGTAGAGCAGGCGTTTATGCTCGATGAGGTCGGAAGAGACAAGGCCGATGCAATCGCATCATACGAAGAGAATCTTCAGCAGAGCTTAGACAGCGTAAAGAAGATGCAGGAGATTTTCTCCAAGGATAATTATTTTTACACCAAGTATAAGGCTGACGGGATCGAGCGTACCAACAAGGAGTACGTAGAGCAGTTTGACGCTGATGTTCAGGCCTGGGCTGCTATGTACAACCCGAAGACCGGCGAGGGTGACTTCGAGAATCAGTTCGGTGCATTTGATACCGCAAGAGAGAATCTGAACAGCATGGAAGACAACCTCGACGCTTATGAGGACTATATCGACAAGCAGTTTGCCGGCAAGATTCAGTCTGCCGTTGTGACCATGCTTGTGATCGTACTGCTTGTTGCTGCAGTCTGCATCTGCATCACGGTTGTTATGATCAAGTACTTCCTTGAAAGCATCAAGAAGCTGAATACAGAGATCCGTACACTTGCGGACAAGAACCTCTCATGCGCACCGACCACTACGGTCGCACACGATGAGTTCGGTCAGTTGTCCAGATCCTCCGAGGAGCTGTTCTACAGCCTGAATGACGTTATCACCAACATTGTGGATTCCTCTACCATCGTTGCGGAGTCCGGCAAGGAGATTTCCGAGTCCGCGGGCAATGCCAATGCACAGATGAGCTCTATAGCAGATGCCGTAACGGATCTTGCTCATACAGCAACACAGCAGGCGAACGATGTAACAGACATCTCAGCGAATATGGAAGACCTGAATCGCATGATGGACGACAGCAAGAACGCATCCGATGAACTCGGAAGAGTCAGCACCGAGATCAATGATGTAACCGGTGCCGGTGTTGAAGAGGTAGAAGAACTTACCAAGATCACAGATGAATCCATGGTATCCTTCAATGAGATCTTCGAACTGATCGAGGGTATCACGGATCGTGCAAATCAGATCTCCACCGCATCCAGACTGATCTCCGATATTTCGGAGCAGACCAACCTGCTTTCCTTAAACGCTTCCATCGAGGCAGCGCGTGCCGGTGAGGC
>CAMOHF010000112.1 GCA_946614685.1 uncultured Clostridia bacterium
CCGATGAAATAAAGGCGAAAATTGCAGAAAAAGAAGCCCTTACTACGGCAGAAGGATTCTGGGATGACAACGATAAAGCCACAAAGATTATGAATGATATAAAGCTCTTAAAGGGACGCGTAGAACCGTGGGAAAACCTGCTTGTTCAGGTGGACGACATGATGACTCTTTATGAACTTGGCATGGAAGAAGGCGATCAGGGGGTAGAAAAAGAACTTCGGGAACTTTTGTTTTCCGATGCATATACTGCGGGAGACAAGCTCCCTTCGGAAAATGAACTCTCCGCCAGATTCTCCGCCAGTCGCCAGACGGTAAGAAAGGCCCTGGAGGGCCTGGAGCGGGAGGGCTACATTTACGCGGTTCACGGAAGCGGAAGATTCATATCCGAGCGCATGATGCACAGAAAACAGTCCAAAAATATCGCAGTCGTGATGACTTACCTCTCGGATTACATTTTTCCGAAGGTGATCAGCGGAATCGACAGTGTTCTATCCGAAAGCGGGTACGATATCATCCTGAAACATACGAACAACTCCAGACACGGTGAGATTGCCTGCCTGGAGGAACTGATGCAAAAGGATATCGACGGGATCATCATAGAACCATCCAAGAGCAACATGTACTGTAAGCACACGGATTTATTTGAGAAACTTGAGACTTACGAGATTCCTTACGTCTTCATACAGGGAGAGTATGAGGCGATGACGGATAAACCCCACGTGCTTTTGGACGATGAAAAGGGTAGCTTTCTTCTGACGGAACATCTGATCCGGACAGGGCATCGGAACATTTACGGCATCTTCAAGAGTGATGACAGCCAGGGACAGAAGCGGCACAACGGTTATGCACGCGCCCTTGCGAAAGCGGGGATTCCTTACGATCCCGAGAAGGTGATCTGGTTTTACACGGAGGACCGGAGGGTGCATCCCGTGACGGGGATTCAGAAGATTATCGAAGAAGGCAAACCGATCGATGCTGTCGTTTGTTACAACGATCAGATCGCACGGCGTGTGATACGTGCGATTCGTGAGGAAGGAAAGGAAGTTCCCGGGGATATTTCTGTGACAGGCTATGACAATTCAGGCCCGCAGACGGACGGACTTCGACTGACTACCGTGGTTCATCCTCAGGAGGAACTAGGACAACTGGCAGCCGGGATGCTGCTTAGACTGATCGCAGGTGAAGAGACGGAACGCCGCGTGGTGATTGAGCCGGAACTCATCGTCGGGAACACGACTTCGCCCAAGGAGTGAAAGAAGAAAAAAACAACTTGCAAAGTTGTACATACAAGTTGCATGATATACCTATATCATAAAGCAAAGGAGAGGTATTATGAAATTCTTCATCGACACAGCACATGTGGAAGACATCAAAAAGGCCAATGATATGGGTGTAATCTGCGGCGTAACCACAAATCCGTCGCTGATCGCGAAGGAGGGCAGAGACTTTACGGAGGTGATAAGGGAAATCACATCGATCGTGGACGGCCCGATCAGCGGAGAGGTCAAGGCTACTACAGTGGATGCGGAAGGCATGATCAGGGAGGGACGAGAGATCGCAGCCATCCATCCGAACATGGTAGTGAAGATTCCCATGACCATCGAGGGATTAAAGGCAGTGAAGGTGCTTTCGGCAGAGGGTATCAAGACCAATGTCACTTTGATCTTTTCCGCAAACCAGGCACTACTTGCCGCAAGGGCCGGTGCAACCTATGTATCACCCTTCCTCGGAAGGCTTGATGACATCAGCTCGCCGGGTATCGAGCTGATCGAACACATCGTAGAGATTTTCAGCAACTATGACATCAGTACGCAAATCATAGCTGCAAGCATTCGAAACACCGTGCACGTGACGGAATGTGCGCTTGCGGGTGCGGACATTGCAACCGTTCCCTACGCCGTGATCGAGCAGATGACAAAGCATCCGCTGACGGATCAGGGAATCGTAAAGTTCCAGGAGGATTACAAAGCAGTCTTCGGTTAGAAAGACAGAGCGAACATGTATTGAGGAGGTAACAAAAACTATGGAAAATATGCCGATCGTGAAACTCGGAATCGTGGCAGTCAGCCGTGACTGCTTCCCCATGAGCCTTTCCATCGAGAGAAGAAAGGCGGTTGTTGCGGAGTATACAAAGAACTACGGAGAGATCTTCGAGTGTGAGACCACCGTGGAGAATGTACTCGATATGAGAAAGGCCTTGAAGGAAGTGGAAGATGCGGGATGCAATGCTCTTGTAGTCTTCCTCGGAAACTTCGGCCCCGAGTCGAGTGAGATTCTGCTCGTCAAGGAATTTGCGGGCCCGTCCATGGTAGTTGCGGCAGCGGAAGAAGCTGCGGACCGTCTGTGCGACGATCGCGGCGATGCCTACTGCGGTATGCTCAACGCAAGCTACAACTTAAAACTCAGAAGCCTTAAGGCTTATATTCCGGAGTACCCCGTGGGAGATGCGACAGAGATCTCCGACATGATCAATGATTTTAAGACCATTGCGCGTGCGGTGATCGCTCTTCGCGACTTAAAGATCATCAGCTTCGGACCCCGTCCCCAGGACTTTCTTGCATGTAATGCGCCGATCTACCAGCTCTATCAGATGGGCATCGAGATTCAGGAAAACTCCGAGCTCGATCTCTTCGAGGCATTCAACAAGCATGCGGGAGATGAGAGAATCCCCGCCGTTGTGGAGGATATGGCGAAGGAACTCGGCGACGGCAATAAAAAGCCCGAGGTGCTTTCCAAACTTGCACAGTATGAGCTTACCCTGCTTGACTGGATCGAGGCGAACAAGGGAAGCAGAAGTCACGTGGTGATCGCAGGCAAGTGCTGGCCGGCATTCCAGACACAGTTTGGATTTGTGCCCTGCTATGTAAACAGCCGTCTTGCGGCGCGCGGTATCCCCGTATCATGCGAGGTGGATATCTACGGTGCGCTTTCCGAGTACATCGGACAGCTTGTGAGCGACGATGCGGTAACATTGCTTGATATCAACAACTCCGTACCCCGTGATATGTACGAGAGCGAGATCAAGGGCAAATTCGATTATGACTATGACATCAAAGATACATTTATGGGCTTCCACTGCGGCAATACCTGCTCGACAAAGCTTGCGTTCCATGAGATGAAGAACCAGAAGATCATGGCGCGTACCCTGCCCGAGGAAGTCACCAACGGAACCTTAGAGGGCGATCTGATCCCCGGACACGCTACGGTATACCGGCTGCAAAGTACCTCGGATGCCAAGCTGCGCGCCTATGTGGCAGAAGGCGAGATCCTGCCGGTTCGTACAAGATCCTTCGGCGGTATCGGTATCTTCGCGATCCCCGAGATGGGACGTTTTTATCGCCACGTGCTGGTAGAGAAGAACTATCCTCACCACGCAGCCATCACCTTCCACCACAACGGAAGACTGCTTTACGAGGTATTTAAGTTCATCGGCGTAGAAGTTAATGAGATTGATTATAACCGTCCGAAGGGCGACCGTTATCCCACTGAGAATCCGTTTGCAAAGTAGGTGAATCATGACAATAAAAGAAATGATCGATGCGGGCAAAACCGCCATCGGAATCGAGTTCGGTTCTACCAGGATCAAGGCTGTCATGGTGGATTGGGCGGGAAAGCCCATCGCGGAAGGCGGTCACACCTGGGAGAATCAATATGAAAACGGCGTGTGGACCTACAGCCTGGAGATGATCTGGGAAGGTCTTACCGATGCTTACGCCGCGCTGCTTGCGGATGTGCGCGAAAAGTATGACACAGTGATCAAAACAACCGGTGCCATCGGTTTTTCCGCCATGATGCACGGCTATATGCCCTTTGATGCGAAGGGGAATCTTCTGGTTCCCTTCCGCACATGGAGAAACACCATCACAGGACCCGCAGCGGCGGAACTGACACAGGAGTTTTCATTCAATATCCCGCAGCGCTGGAGCATCGCCCACCTGCATCAGGCGGTTTTGAACAATGAAGCGCATGTGAAGGAGATCGACTTTATCACTACCCTGGCTGGCTACATTCACTGGCAGCTTACGGGGGAGAAGGTGCTCGGCGTGGGAGACGCCTCGGGCATGTTCCCCATTGACAGCAAGACAAAAGATTACAATACGGAGTACGTAAAACGCTACGATGCACTGATCGCAGACCGTGGTTTTGCATGGAAGCTTGCGGACATCCTTCCCAAGGTGCTTTGTGCCGGTGAGGCTGCGGGCACGCTTACGGCGGAAGGTGCGGCGAAGCTTGATCAAAGCGGCAACCTTGTCGCAGGTATCCCGCTCTGTCCTCCCGAGGGAGATGCGGGAACCGGTATGGTAGCGACCAACAGTGTGGCGGTGAGAACCGGAAATGTATCGGCAGGTACATCCATCTTCGCCATGGTGGTCATGGAGCAGGCATTAAAAGCCGTACATGAAGAGATCGATGTGGTCACAACTCCCGTGGGAGACGATGTGGCCATGGTACATTGCAACAACTGTACATCCGATATCAACGCATGGGCAGGGGTGTTCCGCGGTTTTGCCGAGGCAATCGGTGCACCAGTGGACACGGACAAGCTTTATACCACGCTCTTTCAGGCCGCGCTTTCCGGAGCGCCGGACTGCGGCGGACTGATGGGATTTAATTACTTCTCGGGCGAACCCGTGACGGGATTTACGGAAGGACGACCGGTCTTTATGAGAGAGACGGGTGCCGACTTCTCATTCGCAAACTTTATGCGACTGCATCTGTTCTCGGCAGTAAGTACCTTAAAGGTCGGACTTGACATACTTCTGAAAGAGGAAGCCGTGAAGGTGGACAAGCTCTACGGACACGGAGGATTCTTCAAGACCAAAGAGGTGGGACAGCGGATCCTCTCAGCGGCAACGGGCGGACCCGTAACCGTGATGGAGACAGCCGGTGAAGGCGGTGCCTGGGGTATTGCGGTCCTAGCACTCTATATGGCGCAAGCCTGCGGCGAGTCACTGTCCGACTATCTGAATCATCAAATCTTCGCAGGAGAAGAGGGAAGTACGGTACAGGCTACACCGGAAGAGATCGCAGGCTTTGATACATTTATGAAGAAGTTCCATGCGGCGCTTGCGGTGGAGCAGGCAGC
>CAMOHF010000113.1 GCA_946614685.1 uncultured Clostridia bacterium
TCCGTGAGGATCGGGTCCGCCACGTAACGTCCGTCCGCCACACTCGTGAGCTTTAAAGCGTGAAGGCAAACCTCGTCCACAGGTGTGACCGAAAGCAGTTCGGCAAGACGGTCCATCTTCTCATCGGCGTAGGAATTCTCCTCGTCCTGCCACCAGCTTCCGTCTTTTACGACGCCGCTCATGGATACGAGGGCCGAGAGTTCGGACAGCCTGCAGTGCCTGGCAGGCGGCACAAGGCGCACCAGTTCTTTTTTGACTTCAGAAGAAAAGGACATGCTATTCTCCCTTGACGATGCGGTCCTTCGTGATATCCCGATGGAATCTTCGCACCGTGTACGGAAGATCCGACAGTCGCTCAAAAAGCTCGTTGACCACGGTTACGGACCGGTGCTTTCCTCCGGTACAGCCGATGGAGATCACCAGCTGATTCTTGCCCTCCCGCTTGTAGCAGGGAAGCAGAAAATGTACCATCTCCGTGAGGGACTTCATAAAGGGTTCGTACTCTTCGCAGCCGGCAACCATCTCAGCAACCGGAGCGTCATTGCCCGTAAGCGGGCGAAGTTCCTGCACGTAGTAAGGATTCGGAAGAAAACGAACGTCAAATACCAGATCGGAATCTCTCGGGATTCCGTACTTAAACCCAAAACTCATGACGGTGAGGACCATATTGCCGTAGGCCTTACCATCACCGACAATCTTAAGCAGCTCCACCTTGAGTTCCCGAGTCAGCAGGGTACTCGTGTCGATCACATAGTCCGCGCGCTGGCGCAGAAACTCGATCTTTTCGCGCTCTGCCTTGATGCCGTCGCTGATCCTGCCTCCCTTGGAAAGCGGATGACTGCGCCTGGTCTCCTTGTAGCGCTTGACAAGTGCGGGCTCAGCAGCGTCCAGGAACAAAATCTCATAGGTATAACCGTTGTTCTTGATTTCTTCAAGCATCACGGACATCTGGTCCAAAGCGTCACCGCTTCGGATATCCACGCCGATGGCGATATTGGTCACCTCCAGCGTATCATCATGTGCCATGTCCGCAAAACGGGGGATCAACATCACGGGAAGGTTGTCCACGCAGAAGTATCCCTCATCCTCAAGAATCTTTAATGCAGTTGATTTGCCGGCACCACTCATGCCGGTTACGATCATAAATCTCATGCGAAGATTTTTACCTCCGGTGTCAGCCAGATACCTTGTTTCTCATGTACGATACGGCGCACATCCTCAATCAGTGTCAGGATGTCCTGTGCCGTGGCGTGATCATAATTGATCACAAAACCGCAGTGCTTCTCGGATACCATCGCCCCGCCGACTCTGTAGCCGCGCAGTCCGGAATCGTCGATCAGCTTACCTGCAAAGTATCCCTCCGGGCGCTTAAAAGTCGAGCCCGCGGAAGGGTATTCGAGGGGTTGCTTTTCAACCCTTGCTTTCTTTAATTCTTCCATTTTTTGATTGATCTCGGTCACATCACCCTCGGCAAGTCGAAGCGTAACACGACTCACGATCTGTCCGGGCTGCATGGAGCTTCTTCTGTAGCCGAATTCCATCTCGCCGCAAGAGCGAACCTCCGTCTTGCCACCCTTAGTTATGATGGTCACGGACTCTACGACATCCTTCATCTCGCCGCCGTATGCACCTGCGTTCATGCAGATCGCACCGCCGATAGTGCCCGGAATCCCTGCCGCAAAACAGAGTCCCGAGAGCGCATGGTCTCTTGCCACGGCTGCCACCTTGGAAAGCATGGCACCCGCCTCGACATGGATGCGGTTTCCGTCTACCGTGATAGACGAATAAGCGTCGCCGATCTTGATGATGGGCGTCTTGTAAGGCGTATCGGCAAACAGGACATTGCTTCCGTTTCCGAGTACCAAAAAATCCTGCCCGGCTTCCTTGAAGTAACGGGAAAGCAGGCAGAGTTCCTCCTCCGAGGAAGGTATATAAAAATCCGATGCTTCGCCTCCGACGCGGAAGGTGGTTTCCTTCGCAAGGGAGACCTGTTGTTCGTGCGTAATCTGATCGATGCTTGTCATGCGGATATCCTCTTATAGAAAACGTGAAAAAACCCACGCATTATTCAACGATTTTAATCATAACGCATGGGTTTCTTTTATTCAATGTGACAAAATGTAGAAAAAACGGAACAGAAACTGAGTTTCTTCGTCAACTTAACTATTCAAGATGAGATAAGCTCCTCCGTAGATACCCGCATCGTTTCCGAGCTCCGCAAGGGCGAATTTGGTGTTCTTGCATGCGTGGAACGCAAACTCCTTGAAGTACTTCTCGGTCGTATCCGTGATGATGGTACCTGCTCTTGAAACGCCGCCGCCGATGACAAAGATATCGGGATCCACCACACAGGCAATCTTGCTTAAAGCGCGTCCCAAGATCCGTCCGTGTTCTTCCACAAGTTCCATCGCAAGATCGTCGCCGTTCTTTGCTGCGTCGAAGATTTCCTTCGCGCTGATGTAGGGTACGTTTCTTAAGCTTGAAGGACGATCCGTATTGTTGATGGCATTGTTTGCAAGTCTTACGATGCCTCTTGCGGAGGTGTACTGCTCCAGGCAGCCCTTGCGACCGCAGCCGCAGGTCTCCGTCTCTGCCTCGTTCATGGTGATATGTCCGATCTCACCGCCGGCACCGTTCGTACCGTAAAGCATATGTCCGCCGATGATGATACCTCCGCCGACGCCGGTTCCGAGGGTAACCATCACGACATTGTCGTATCCCTTGCCACCGCCCTGCCACATCTCGCCTAAGGCCGCGATGTTGGCATCATTGCCGGCCTTTACAGGGAATCCGGTCAATTTGGAGAGCTCTTCGGCGCAGTTAAATACGCCCCAGCCCAGGTTCGCACAGCGAAGCACGGTTCCGTCCTCCTTCACGGGGCCTGGAACACCCATACCGATACCGAGGACATCTTCCGTATTGATCTGCTTTTCAGCCATCTTGTCGGCTACCGCCTCCGCGATATCACCGAGGATATTTTTTCCGCCACCCGTGGTACGTGTGGTGATCTCCCACTTGTCAAGAAGCTCCGCGCTCTCGGAAAAAAGTCCGAGTTTTACGGTAGTGCCTCCGATATCAACTCCAAATAAATACTTCGCCATGTCTTATTCCTCCTGATGTTTCATATTCTTGGCCATATTCTCAGTGATTCTGTCGTAGAACTGCTGTGCGGCATTCTCGCCCATCTTCTTCTGACGGTTGTTTACCGCCGCACTTTCCACGATGATCGCGATATTTCGTCCGGGACGTATGGGGATTGAGTGACTTACCACCTTGTTCCCCAGGATCTCGGTGTATTGTTCTTCCAGTCCGAGCCGGTCGTAATTCGCATCACGATCCCACTCTTCAAGCTTGATCACGAGATCGATGCTCTGCGTCTGCTTCACGCACTCGACGCCGAACATCTGCTTGACGTTGATGATACCGATACCTCGAAGTTCGATAAAGTACCGGGTGATATCCGGCGAGGTCCCGACCAGCGTCTCCGAGGAAACCTTCCGTATCTCCACCACATCATCCGAAACCAGACGGTGTCCGCGTCGTATAAGTTCAAGCGCAGCCTCACTCTTTCCGATGCCGGAGTCGCCCATAATGAGGACGCCTTCGCCGTATACATCGACCAAAACCGCATGTACGGTGGTCGTCGGTGCCATCTCCACGTGCAGCCACTTCACAACCTCGTGCACGAAGTCCGAGGTGGTCTCCGAACGGTCGGTAAGGATGGGAACGCCGTATTTCTTGCCCTCTTCAATGATGAAATCATAGGGTTGAAGATTCCTGCAGAAGATGAGGCAGGGGATCTTGTAGGCAAACATCTTGTCGAAGATCTCGATGTTCTCCTCCCTGGTATGCATATTTGCGATGTATGCGTACTCGACATTGCCGCAGATCTGAATTCTCGCCGCATCAAAATGCTCAAAGAAACCCGCGAGCTGGACGGCCGGACGGTTCATATTGGGATCCTTGATCAGGATACTGTCCGTGTCGATCTCCGGCGTATGGTTCACAAGGTTCATCTTGTTGATGAGATCCGTGACGGTAACGCTGTATTGGTCTTCCATGCCTGTTAGTTCCGCCTTTCCTTTAAAAAGGGGCTGCCCTGGGGCAACCCCTTCGTGATTATTCTTCGGGAAGCAGTTCCGCTTCTTTGTATCTCTCGAGAATCAGGTTCTGTATCCTGTCTCTCGTCTCCGAGTTGATGGGATGTGCAATATCCCTGTACTCCCCGTCCGATGCCTTGCGGCTCGGCATTGCAATGAAAAGTCCCTTCTCGCCTTCGATGATCTTGATGTCATGTACAACGAACTCATCGTCGATCGTGATCGAAACCACAGCACGCATCTTGCCTTCCTTCGCTACTTTTCTGACTCTTACATCTGTAATCTGCATGTAACCCCTCCTTAAAACCTAAAAGCCCAAATTACAGAGCGTATCTGAAGTTTTTCTCAACGATGACCTTGATCTGATCAGGATCACCTGTGTGTACTGTGTTCGCGCGGAGCGTATCTCGACTCTCCACGATGCAATTCTCGATGTAGCAGTTATCGCCGATGTGTACATCGTTTAAGATCACGGAATTCTTGATCACGCAATTGTTACCGATGTATACCTTCTTGAAGAGGATGGAATCCTCAACCGTACCGTTGATGATACTTCCGCTGGCGATCAAACTGTTGTTCACAACTGCATCCTTGTTGTACTTCGCAGGAGGAAGATCCTCAACCTTGGAGAATACATCCGGATGCTGTCTGAAGAAATAATCTCTGACATCCTTCTTCAGGAAATCCATATTGGTCTTGAAGTAGGACTCCACGGTACCGATGTTCCTCCAGTAGGAGTCAAGCTTGTATCCGTAGATCTTCTTGACGTTCTTGTAGCGGATCAGGATATCTGCAACGAAATCCTTTCTTCCCTCTGCCGCGCAGGCCTCGAGAAGTTCGATCAGCTGACGTCTTCTGACAACATAGACACCGATGGATGCCGTATTCGTCTGTGCAACCAAAGGCTTCTCCTCGAAACCGGTCACACGTCCGTCCGGCG
>CAMOHF010000114.1 GCA_946614685.1 uncultured Clostridia bacterium
TGAACTCTTGAACAGAAGGTATCGAGGACAGGATCTTTCTGACGATTCCGTTAGACGAAAAGCCTTCGGATTCCTTATGAGACGCGGGTTTTCTTATGACAGTATTCGTCAGGGCATGTCTGCCTACGAGAAGAAATCACTTGACATAATTCACGAATAAGTATAAAATTTATACGTTGTATTTCTTTAAATACGAAACTAAATAAGGAGGTGCTCCTGGGCGATGTTACTGGCATTGGAGATTCAGTCTATTGTGATCTTTGCCGTCATCCTCGTGGTTGCCGTTTTTGCTACATGGTTCGCAGCAGTTGCTTACCGTAAGAACGTAGCAGAAGCCAAGATCGGCAAGGCAGAGGATAAAGCAAGAGAAATTATAGATGAAGCATTAAAGAATGCAGAAGCCAAGAAGCGTGAGGTCCTCCTCGAAGCGAAAGAAGATGCGCTGAAGACGAAGAATGACATGGAAAAAGAAGTCAAGGATCGTCGTAGTGAAGTTCAGCGTATGGAGAAGCGACTCTTATCCAGAGAAGAGAATCTGGACAAGAAGACGGAAGCTGTCGAGAAAAAAGAAGCCAACTTAAGCCGCAAAGAGCAAGAGCTCGAGAAGCTGAAGCGTGAGGTTTCGGACCTTGAAGCGAAAAGGACGCAGGAACTGGAAAGACTTTCCGGTCTCACCTCTGAACAGGCAAAGGAATACTTACTAAGGACTGTTGAAGACGAAGTCAAACACGAAACAGCAGTCATGATCAAAGAATTAGAAACGAGAGCAAAAGAAGAAGCAGACAAAAAGGCGAAGGAATATGTGGTAACCGCCATCCAAAAGTGTGCGGCAGATCAGGTTTCAGAAACTACGATCTCACTTGTTCAGTTGCCGAACGATGAAATGAAAGGAAGGATCATCGGTCGAGAGGGACGAAACATTCGTGCTTTGGAGACCATGACAGGTGTTGACTTGATCATTGACGATACACCTGAAGCTGTGATCCTGTCGAGCTTCGATCCGATCCGCCGTGAGGTGGCAAGGATTGCGCTGGAGAAACTGATCCTGGACGGACGTATCCATCCCGCCAGAATCGAAGAGATGGTCGAGAAAGCGCAGAAGGAAGTTGAGAAGATCATCCGTGAAGAGGGAGAGGCCGCGATCCTTGAGGTAGGTGTACACGGGATCCATCCCGAGCTTGTACGACTTCTCGGTAAGATGAAGTACAGAACAAGCTACGGCCAGAATTGCTTAAAGCATTCAATTGAAGTCTCGCTCTTATCCGGTTTGCTTGCCGGCGAGTTGGGATTAGACGTTCGTTTAGCCAAGCGTGCAGGACTTCTGCATGACATCGGCAAATCACTTGATCATGAGATGGAGGGATCTCACGTATCCATCGGTGTGGACTTGTGCAGAAAGTACAAGGAGTCAGCAATCGTTATCAATGCGGTTGAGTCACATCACGGAGATGTTGAGCCTCAGAGTTTGATAGCTTGTATCGTTCAGGCTGCAGATACCATTTCCGCAGCGAGACCCGGTGCAAGACGAGAGACCTTAGAGACATACACCACACGACTGAAATCACTGGAAGATATTGCCAACAGTTTCAAGGGTGTAGACAAGACCTTTGCTATTCAGGCAGGTAGAGAGATCCGGGTTATGGTAGTTCCGGAGCAGGTAAGCGACTCAGACATGGTACTTTTGGCCAGAGATATTTCAAAGCAGATCGAAGCTGAACTGGAATATCCCGGACAGATCAAAGTCAGCGTTGTCAGAGAATCACGCGTTACCGACTATGCAAAATAAGCGAAAGGTGTGGGGAAACCCACACCTTTTTTAGGAGTAAATCAGATGGACTTAAAGTTTAAACGAAAGCGCATGGAGAAAGCATACGAGTCTACACTTGTGGAAGCGTACAAGGACTATCTTGAAACCCCCGACGGCAGAGAGGTGTGTTACGATTACCTTCATCACAAGACCGGCGGCGGTGCCGGGATTCTTATGGTTGATGAGGACGACTGTGTTTATCTGGTCAGACTGTATCGAAACTCCATCGACCGTGTGACTTTGGAGATTCCGGCAGGTGCATATAGCAGAAGCGACGAGTCCGGCCGGGACTGCGCGATGCGTGAGGTGGAAGAGGAGACGGGTATGATCCCCGGAAAGTTGATTCATTTGTCCAACATTGTTTCATCCATCGGGACCTATGATGAGCAGACGGATATCTTTATCGGACTGAATCTCTCAAAGGGAACGCAGAAGTTGGATCCGAATGAGTTCATGGAATGTGTAAAACTCCCGATTACCGAAGCGCTTTCCCTGATTGAGCAGGGAGAGATTGTGGACAGTAAGACGGTTCTCTCCATCTACGCATATCTGTATATGAAGTCGGCCGGGAAACTTTAAATGACATAGAATTACATAAAAGGTTGCCATAATCATTTATGGCAACCTTTTTTTGTAAAAAAATTTCAAAGGCTTTTCCGCTATATCTTGAATGGATTTATATTGCAAATCTCTATATTGTAGTATTACGAAAGATTTACAATTTTGTTAAGAAAATTTGAAAAAATCTATTTGATTTTATGTAAATTAGTTATTATAATGTTACTAAATGGTTGAAAAACTGTGAAGAACGGTAACAAGGGGTTCTTGCATGAACGCATATATTCAAGATTATGTAACCTATTTGAATACGGTAAAACGCGCAAGTCAGAATACGGTTGCATCCTATATCAGAGATCTGAATAAGCTTACGACTTTTTTGGGGATTGACCAGGGTAAGTCCTTTTCGGATGTAAATGCCACAGACCTGTCTGCCTATGTGATGGACTTGGAACAGCAGGGTCTGTCTCAGGCAACCATCTCGAGAAACATCTCCAGTATGAAGTCTTTTTTTATGTATCTGTTTCGACAGGGTGTTGTAGCGGACGATTATACGGATCAATTAAAGCCGCCCAAGCTTGAGAAGAAGGTTCCGGATACGCTTTCCGTGGCAGAGGTGAATCTACTTTTAGAGCAACCGCAGAGAAGCACGCCTAAAGAAGTACGTGACAAGGCGATGCTCGAACTTCTTTATGCAACAGGTATGCGCGTGTCTGAGTTGATCTCTCTGAAACTGTCAGATGTAAATTTACCGCTTGGCTATATCCTGTGCCGTGATACGAACAAGGAGCGAGTGATCCCTATCGAGAACGCAGCGAAGAATGCGCTCTCCGTGTATATCAACACGGTACGTGCCGGTATCTGCGGTGATTCTGAGTACCTCTTTGTGAATATGAAGGGCCAGCCCATGTCCCGCCAGGGATTCTGGAAGCTGATTAAGAGTTATGCGAAAAAGGCCGGCATCGATAAAGATATTACACCGCATATGATTCGTCATTCCTTCGCATCACACTTAGTGTCTAACGGAGCAGACTTAAAGGCGGTGCAAGAGATGCTCGGACCCTCCGATATCTCCACCACGCAGATCTACCTTCGAAGCCGCCAGAGCCGCATCAAGGAAGAGTACGAAAAAGCTCATCCCCGTGCGAAGGCGAGGTAGAGTAACTGAAGTCTGTAGTGAAATCGAGCGTGCTGAGATAGCGATAACAGGAGGTTTTTTATGGCACTGACATTAAAGGATCCCGGTCAGGGATCACAGGAGAATGATAATAAAAAGGCGGAGAGCACCTACAATTCTCCGGTGAATCCGGATTATATCAAGGCGGATCCCATCGTGCTTTCAAAGCCGGACTTAAGCATAGAAAGCAATATGCGTAAGGAGTCATCAAGCGACAAGGTGATCGGTATTTTGAAACTGGTGATACCGCTTCTGATCCTGATCATCGGCGGCAAGCTGATCTATGACAAGCTGACTTCGAAGCCGAAGGATGTAACGGATATCGTGAAGTCCGACGAGACGGCAATCGAAAAAGAGCTTGGGATTACCTTGGAGAACAACGATGCCATGGTACATCAGATCCATCAGTACAGTCGCGGGAAGGTCACCGTGTCCGGCAATGGCGATATCGGTGTGATCTATATTGACGGTAAGCAGGTGGGGCTTCATATCAACAATAAGAAGTACGGTATGTATGGTGTCGCCATCGGTGACGCTATGGCGCATGCGGAGAAGGATATGAAGTTTGACTATAACAAATCCACATCCGTCTTAGATGACGCATTGAGCGGGAAGTCCATGACATGGTACTACTACAATACCGAAACCAATGAGGCGATCGCTCTTACCGAGAATGAAACCACCGCAAGAGTGGTTGCGATCACTTATTTCTCGGATTTTCATAAGGTAACGGAGAATCTCGAGGGTATATCCGACTAGGACGATGTACAGGTCGGCTGCCCGATCGAAACATATGCATGAGAGATATTGACACGGAGAAATTCGTGCTATATAATAACCGTCGTCGCTTGGTGCGACTATCAGGAGTGCTCGCGGAAGCGGGCTGAGAGACAGCATAAACCTGCTGTTAATCCTTAACCTGATCCGGGTAATGCCGGCGTAGGGAGAAGACGGTATCGAAAGAACAGGCTTTTCAATTCGCTGTGCGATTTGGAAGGCCTTTATTGTCTCCTCCGAAAGAAATGAAAGGAGATTCCAACATGAAGGTATGGAAGAAACTGGCAGCTGTTGTGACGGTTGCCGCACTGTCCGTAGGTCTTTGCGCCTGCGGCAAGCAGGAAAAGAAGGCGCAGAAAGAGATCACTTTGGTCCTTGATTGGACGCCGAACACAAACCACACAGGGTTTTATGTGGCACAGCATGAGGGTTACTACGAGGAAGCGGGCATCAAATTAAACATCGTGCAGCCGCCCGAGGACGGCGCTGCGGCGATGGTAGCATCGGGCAAGGCACAGTTCGGTATTGATTTCCAGGATTATCTTGCACCTGTGTTTGAGGCGGGAGAGATGCCGGTTATAGCTGTTGCTGCACTGATCCAGCATAACACTTCCGGTATTATTTCTCTGAAGGAAGACGGTATCAATTCACCGAAGGATCTTGAGGGAAAGAACTATGCAACATGGGAACTTCCTGTTGAACTTGCCATGATGGATTA
>CAMOHF010000115.1 GCA_946614685.1 uncultured Clostridia bacterium
CAGCACGATCATACCGCCGGGATGCTGGCCCGTGGTTCGCTTCACGCCCGTACAACCCGCCGCGATTCGCTCGATCTCACAGCGCCGCTTCTCAACGCCGTGATCACGGAAATAATTGTACACAAAACCGTAGGCCGTCTTTTCCGCAAGCGTACCGATGGTACCCGCGCGGAAGGCCTTGCCCTTGCCAAAGAGTTCCTCGGTATAGGCATGCGCTCTCGGCTGATACTCACCCGAGAAATTGAGGTCGATATCCGGCTCCTTGTCTCCCTTGAATCCGAGGAAGGTCTCGAAGGGGATGTCATGTCCCTCCTTGATGAGCTTGGTCCCGCAGTGCGGGCAGTCCATATCCGGCATATCGCAACCGGAACGTCCCGCGTACTTTTTCACATTTTCCGAATCAAAATCCACAAAGTGACACTTCGGGCAGATATAGTGTGCCGGAAGCGGATTAACCTCCGTGATTCCCGCCATGGTGGCTACGAAGGAGGATCCTACGGATCCACGCGAGCCTACCAGATAGCCGTCTTCGTTGGACTTCCACACCAGCTTCTGGGCAATGATGTAAAGCACGGCAAATCCGTTCGATATGATGGAATGAAGCTCTTTGTCGAGGCGCTCCTTGACTAAGGGCGGAAGCTCCGGTCCGTAGATCTCATGTGCCTTGTCATAGCAGATCTGTGTGAGTGTCTTGTCGGAGTCCTCGATCACGGGCGGCGCCTTATCCGGGCGCACGGGTGAGATCTTCTCGATCATATCGGCGATCTGATTGGTCGCCGTCACCACGACCTCCTTCGCCACATCGTCACCGAGGTAAGAAAACTCGTCAAGCATCTCCTCCGTGGTACGGAAATAGAGGGGCGGCTGATTGTCCGCATCCTTAAATCCCGTGCCCGCCATGATGATCCTTCGATAGATCTCATCCTCGGGATCGAGGAAATGCACATCTCCCGTCGCAACCACCGGCTTGCCGAAGGACTTTCCGAGGCGGACGATCCTCCGGTTCACATCCTGAAGATCCTCCACCGTATGCACGGGCGTCTTGTCATCCTGGAGCATAAACATATTGTTGCCGATGGGCTGTATCTCAAAGTAGTCATAGAAATTCGCAAGCCGCGTGATCTCATCCTCATCAGCGCCGTTTAAGACAGCCTGATAGAGTTCGCCCGCCTCACATGCGGAACCCACTAAAAGACCCTCTCGATACTTCTCGATCAGGCTCTTTGGAATACGGGGAAAGCGGTTAAAATAATTGATATGCGACTCCGAGATCAGCCTGTAAAGGTTCACGCGACCCACTTCGTTTTTCACGAGCAGGATGCCGTGTCTCGTCCTCGCCTTCTTGATGGCATCCGGATTGTGCGCACCCAAAGTATTTAACTCGGCAATCGTAGTGATCCCCTTTGATTCCACGAGTTCGATCAGCTTCACGAAAATCTTGGCCGTGGCGTCAGCATCATCCACCGCTCTGTGGTGATGCGCGTTTACCACGCCAAATTGTTTACATAATCTATCCAGGGTGTAGCGGCCGAGCTCCGGAACCATAATCTGTGCGATGGTCATGGTATCCATGATCGTCGGCTCCCACTTGATACCTAACGTCTTGGCGTAATGCCGGATGAATCCCGTATCGAACTGCGCATTGTGCGCTACCACAACCGCATCGCCCACAAAGTCAAGGAACTTCGGAAGCAGTTCCTCATAGGTCGGCGCATGCATTACCATGGCGTCATTGATCGATGTCAGTTCCGTGATCTTATACGGGATCGGCATCTCGGGATTGATGAACTCCGAGAATCGTCCGATGATCTCTCCGTCTTTAAGCTTTACGGCACCGATCTCGATGATCTTGTCAAATCCGGCCGAAAGTCCGGTGGTCTCGATATCGAAGACGACATACTCTGTTCCGGACAGGGACTGTCCCCTGTCTCCCACCACAAGGTCACCGGTGTCGTCCACAAAATAACCCTCCACACCGTAGATGATCTTGAAGTCCTCATCCTTGGACACCTCGTGATTGGCTACAGGAAAGGCCTGTACGCCGCCGTGGTCCGTGATGGCAACCGCCTTGTGTCCCCATGCCTTCGCACGGGCGATCACCTTGCCCACGTCCACAACGGAATCCATGTCGCTGTAGGTCGTATGCAAATGAAGTTCCACACGCTTTTCAAGTGCGCGGTCCATCCTGCGCTCCCTGAAGTCATTGGACGGCTTGATCCCGACAATTGAGGAAAATACCAGTTCTTTGGAAAATGTATCGTACTGGGGAACACCCTTTAAGATATAGAATCTTCCCTTCGCCAAAAGCTCCATCATCGGCTCATGATCTTCAGGTGCAAGGAACACCTTGAAAATAATACTGTCCGTAAAGTCCGTGATCACGCCGGTCACGATAAACTTTCCGCTTTTTAATTCACGATCCTCGATGGAGACGATCTGTCCGTGGATGACCACCTGTCCGACACCGTCGTACAGTTCCGTGATCGGCATCTCGTCGCCTTCAACGTTTCGTCCGTAGATACAGTCGGGGTCCGAGGAAGCATCCTTTCGTCCGCCCGCAGCGCCTGCGACATGACCGTTCTTCTTAGGCTCCGTTTTCTTTTCCGTAGCATCCTTCGCCTGTGTTTTCTCGGTTTTTTCTGTCTTTCCGGGCGTTTTTTCGCTCTTTGTCTCGGCGGTGCTTTCGCGTTCCGTAGCAAGCTTCGCATTGACCTCGTCAATCTCCGCTACCGCCATGGCGAGACGTTCCTCGTTCGCCTTTCGAAGGGATGTCTTCTGCTCCTCCGTAAAGTCGAATCCCACCGTAACTTCTAAACCAAAACGAACCAGGAAGGTTTCTTCCAGGTAATCCTTGATCGCCGGTGACTGACTTCTCGCAAGTGTTGTGTCCTCTAAGGCAAGAGTCAGGATCCGGTCATGAAAAAACCACTCACCCCGCTTCAAAATGCGATAGGCTATGTGGCTCTTTTGTTTCATCTCAAGTAAAAAACTGTCCTTGTAGATCTGTGTCAGTTTCTCCGGATCATACTGCACCGGAAGAGAAAACTGCTCCATCACGATGGCCGCGCCTTCTCTTCTCGGAAATACATGTCCTGAAATCGCGTCCTCCAAGCGGTAGATATCCGCCTTGTCGACGATATGGTCGATGTCGAGCATCACAAAGAGTTTGTGCTTGCCCTTGGAAAACCAGACATCGGTTACCTCTGCCGACGCAAGAAGACCGTTTAACTTATCCGGGAGCACAAGTCCCGGGAATACTTCTTTGATCGTAGACATTCTATGCCTCCCAATGTAAAAGCTCGTCGCGGAGTGCCGAAAGCAGCTGCCCCTGCGGCAGGGTCTTTACAACCTCTCCCTTCTTGATGAGCAGCCCGACGCCGTCTCCTCCTGCTATTCCGAGATCCGCTTCCTTCGCCTCTCCGGGTCCGTTCACCACGCAGCCCATCACAGCGAGTTTGAGTGAAAGATGCGGGAACTCCCCGATCATTTTCTCTACCTGCTCCGTCAGTCCGATCAGATCGATCTTCGTCCTTCCGCAGGTCGGACACGATACCAGATCGATCCCCTGCTTCCGCAGTCCCAGACTCTGAAGGATAAGTTTCGCGGAAAGCACCTCCTGTACCGGATCTCCGGTAAGAGATACACGAATCGTGTCTCCGATGCCCTGTCCGAGGATCAGCCCAAGACCGACAGCAGATTTGATATTGCCTCTGTAGACGGTTCCCGCCTCCGTAATACCGACGTGCAGCGGGTAATCGCTTTGCTCGGCAAACAGTCTGTACGCCTCGGCGCACATCATGACATCCGAGGACTTGATACTTACAACCATCCTGTCGTAATCCATCTCTTCGATCATACGCACCTTATCAAGGGCGCTTTCCACCAGGCCCCCGGCGGTCACGTGTCCGTATTTTGCCACGATCTCCTTCTCAAGGGAACCGGAATTCACGCCCACGCGAATCGGAATCCCCTTCTTCTTGCAGGCGGAAACCACCTCGGCCAGGCGATCCTTTCCGCCGATGTTACCTGGATTGATCCGGATCTTATCTGCGCCGTGCTCGATGGCAAGCAGGGCCAGTCTGTAATCAAAATGAATATCCGCAACGATGGGGATATGTATACGCTCTTTGATGGAGGAAAATGCTTTCGCTGCCGCCTCCGTATTCGCGGTGGATCGAATGATCTCGCAGCCGGCCTCCTCCAAACGAAGGATCTGTGCCACAGTCGCATCCACGTCCGCAGTGTCCGTATTAGTCATCGACTGAATCGCCACAGGGCTTCCGCCGCCCACCGTGACATTGCCAATCTTCACCTGTCTTGTCTGCTCTCTTACCGTCATTTCGCACTTCTCCTACTTGAAGAATACATTTCTGATGTCATTGAAGAATACCACGACCATCAGACACAAAAGTAACACAAAACCGATCATGTTGACGATGGCTTCCTTATCCTGCGGGATCCGCTTTCTTCTGATAGCTTCCACGATCAAAAAGAGCAGGCGGCCGCCGTCAAGTGCGGGGATGGGAAGCAGGTTCATGATACCGAGGTTCACCGAGAGCAGGATGCACCAGTTGAGCAGATTGAGAAGGACATTGATCACAGCCTCCTTCTTGGTGGTGCTCTCTTCCTTCACCTCTTCGATCACGTCGTTGATCGCTCCGCCGACGCCCACGGGTCCCATGATATCTCCGCTCTTTACGCCTCCGGTAAAAAGCATCTTGATCGATACCACCGTAGCCTTCATCCAGTAACGAAGTTCGAGTCCCGCATATTTAAGATCTGTCATCACACCGTCAGATTTTACATATCCGCCGGAAACGCCGATCTTGTACTCGCCGTTCTCGTTCTTTCTCGGAATCACGGTAACGGTATAAGTACTCTTATCCGGCTTCTGCATCCGAAGTTCCACGGGCTCCTTGCCGCCGGTTAACTGCATGTGGATCAGAAGCTCACGATAGTTGTAAATTCTGCCGC
>CAMOHF010000116.1 GCA_946614685.1 uncultured Clostridia bacterium
CGTCCCGCGAGGCACCGAAGGTGGAGATTGATTATACGCGCCGACGCAACCTGAAGAAGCCGCCCGGAGCCAAGCCCGGGTATGTCATCTATCACACAAACTATTCGATGACCATCGAACCCGACATCCACGGCATCCGCGAAGCCTAAGATTCCCGCGATGCCTGCCTGTAGCTACAGACATGGTTACAAAAGTGGTATATACGCTCCGTGTGTCACATACTTGTCTCAGGGGACGCTCTCGCTTCGTCTCACACGCAGCGGTACTAAACTCGCGCCTTGCGCTCGTTAAGTGCCGGCGTGTTCAGCGACCCCGTTCAACAAATATGTGACACACGGAGCTTACGTTACTGTATGAGAGCAAGGGATCTGCAGACATTGTCGATTCTTACATGCCACGAGACGTGCATGGGGTGCTGTGCAAAATTGCGGAGGGGAGACTCCTTCTACTTAGCATCGCCTCGATCTCAGCAAGCCGAGCCACGGATGGCGAGGCAGGCGCTGATTTTCCATGGATGGAAAACCTGCGCCGGTTGCGTCCGGTGGATGCGACAGGTGCTTCGACGGGAAGTCTTGCTTCCCGGCGAAACGTCGTCACGGCGATGCTTAGTAGAATGTCTTCCCGGAGCTCTTGCACAGCACCCCGTGTACGGCTTGCGGCATGGAGGCTGTCTTACGGCTGCGTGGCCCACAGGAGCGTGTATAGTTAGACACCTTCCGTCTTGCAATTTGTAGAGGGATGACATATAATGTATCCGTGTGCGTGCGCATACGGAAATCTTAGGATAACGGAGAATCGACAGTGATCAAGAGCATGACAGGCTTCGGCAGAAGCGAGCTTACGACCCGCGATCGTCACATTCTTGTGGAGATCAAGGCGGTCAACCACAGATTCTGTGACGTGAGCATCAAGCTTCCCAAGAAGCTGAATTTCTTAGAGACAGAGATCCGCAACTTCCTGAAGGACTACATCCAGAGAGGTAAGGTAGATGTATTCATCACTTACGAGGATCATTCCGGTAAGGACAGTCACGTGGTATATAACCGGGAGCTTGCATCCCAGTATATAAACTATCTTCGTGAGATGAAGGACGAGTACGGCCTTACGACGGAGATTGATGTGAACGGCATCGGACGCTTTCCGGATGTATTTACCATCGAGGAAGAAAGCGTTGACGAGAATATGATCTGGCAGGAGCTTGAAAAGCCCCTTCGCGAGGCTTGCGAGCGCTTTGTGGCCGCAAGGGAGACCGAGGGAGAGAAACTTCTTAAGGATCTGCTTGCGAAGCTTGACTCCATGCAGGAGATGGTTGCTTATATCGAGGCAGAGTCTCCGAAGATCATCGAGGAGTACAAGACGAGACTGACCGAGAAGATCAATGAACTCGGCAAGAACGTTGAGATTGACGCACAGCGTATCGCCACCGAGGTGACGATCTTTGCGGACAAGGTGTGTGTGGACGAGGAGATCGTTCGTTTGAAGAGCCATGTGGACGGCACCAAGGCTATCCTTGTGGAGGGCGGCAGCATCGGAAGGAAACTTGACTTTCTGGTACAGGAGATGAACCGCGAAGCGAACACCATCTTAAGCAAGTCCAATACGCTTCATATCTCGAACAAGGGTATCGACCTTAAGACCGAGATCGAGAAGATCAGGGAACAGATTCAGAATATCGAATAAAAGGAGACTTCCATGGAGAAAAAAGGATTTTTGATCGTAATCTCCGGTTTCTCCGGCGCAGGCAAGGGAACCGTTGTAAAGAAGCTTGTGGAAAAGCACGGTTACAGCCTGTCCGTATCCGCTACGACAAGAGCGCCGAGAGAGGGAGAAGTTGACGGACGTGAGTATTACTTCAAGACAGAACAGGAATTCCAGAGCCTGATCGACTACAACGGTCTGATCGAGTGGGCGAAGTACGTAGAGAATTATTACGGCACACCCAGAAAGTTTGTCGAGGATGAGATGGCGGCAGGCAGGGATGTGATCCTTGAGATCGAGGTCCAGGGTGCCATGCATATCAAAGAGCAGTACCCGGATGCGGTTTTACTCTTTGTGACCGCACCTTCCGCAGATGCACTCGAGGCGAGGCTTCGCGGCAGAGGCACCGAGACAGACGAGGTGATCGCGAAGCGCTTAAAGCGTGCGGCAGAGGAATCACAGGACATGAACGTCTATGATTATATCGTAGTGAACGACGACTTGGATGAGTGCGTGGAGACGGTGCATTCCATCATTCGCGCAGGCAAGTGCAAAAGAAGCTACAACGAAGACTTTATCAAAGAGATTCAAGATGAATTTAAGAACAGATAAGAAGGGAGACTTAAGATCATGATTCATCCGTCATACAGTGACTTGATGGCAGTCGTAAACAGCGAGGTTGAGCCCGGCGAGCAGCCCGTGGTACAGAGCAGATACTCCATCGTGATGGCTACGTCTAAAAGAGCAAGACAGATCATCGCAGGTTCCGAACCGCTGGTTCCGGCAGAAGGGAAGAAACCTCTGTCCGTAGCAGTGGAAGAGCTTTATGAAGGCAAAGTAAAGATTGTCGGAGACGAAGACTGATTTGAAGACGAGGGGCTGAATGACAGCCCCTTCTTTTCATAGGGAGAAGAATATGAAACTGATTGAACTTCTTAAGGAACTTGATTATCAGGTGATCGCAGGAGATACGGATGTGGAGATCACGGGCGTTCAAAACGACTCAAGAAAGGTCGTTCCCGGAGAACTCTTTTTCTGCATCAAAGGCGCTGTGTCCGACGGACACGTATACGCGAAGGATGTTTGTGATAAGGGCGCCGCTGCCATTATCGTTGAGGATACGGAGGAACTGCCCGAGCTTTCCTGCACCGTGGTGAAGGTGGAAAGCAGCCGTTACGCCATGGGTATGATAAGCTCCGCGTTCTACGGCTATCCTTCAGAGAAGCTTACCGTGATCGGTATCACCGGTACCAAGGGTAAGACGACAACGACTTATATGATCCGCGATATGCTTCGTCATGCGGGTATCGCTACCGGACTGATCGGCACCATTGAGATCGATACGGGAAGCGAAGTGATCGAGGCATCGAATACTACACCGGAGTCCATCCACCTGCACAGATACCTGGCAGAGATGGTGAAAAACGGACTCACCGCCGTTATCATGGAGGTTTCCTCCCAGGGGCTGATGCTGGACCGTATCGCAGGCGTTGCCTTTGACTACGGTATCTTCACGAATCTGTCCAAGGATCATATCGGACCGAATGAGCACGGTTCCTTCGAGGAATATATGGGCTGGAAGGCGAAACTCTTTACGCTTTGCAAGACAGGTATCTTTAATATCGACGATCCCCATGTGGATGACATGACGGAACATGCAACCTGCGAAGCCGTGACATTCGGTCTTTCCGAGGATGCGGACTATCGTGCGGAGCATGCATCTCCCTTCTTTGAAAACGGTGTGCTCGGCGTTACATTTACCTTAAGCGGAAAGATGTCCGCCGACGTGCGAGTGGATCTTCCCGGAGAATTCTCCGTGCAGAATGCACTTGCAGCCATTGCGGTCGCAAGTGAGATGGGCGTATCAAAGGAGGATATCGTCACGATCCTTCCCAAGGTTTCTGTAAGAGGAAGGGTGGAGATGATCAAGATCTCCGACAAATTTACACTGATGCTTGACTATGCACACAACGGAATGTCACTCGAAAGTCTGCTTAAGGCGCTTTCCGTATATCATCCGAAGCGTCTTGTATGCCTCTTTGGCTGCGGAGGAAACCGCGCGAGAGACCGACGTTTTGAGATGGGAGAAGTATCGGGACGTCTTGCGGATCTCACCATCATCACGAGTGACAATCCGAGATTCGAGGAACCGCAGGATATCATCAACGATATCAAGACGGGTATCGAGAAGACCGACGGCGCCTATGTAGAGATCATCGACCGCAAGGAGGCTATGCGCTACGCGATCATGAACGCCAAAGAAGGCGATGTCATCGTCTTTGCGGGCAAGGGTCAGGAGACCTATCAGGAGATCAAGGGCAAGAAGTACCATATGGACGAACGGGAACTGATCGAGGAGATTTTGGAGGAAGAGGATGTTGGACAGATATGCGGATATCATCGTTGATATCTCACATGAAGCCATCGATCGGACCTTTGAATATAAGATACCGGAGCCGCTTCTTTCGGAAGTGGAGGTGGGAAGCCTTGTGGATATCCCCTTCGGGCAGGGAAAGAAAACCAGGACCGGTTATGTGATCGCTATTCACGATACGCCGGAATTTGATCCGGCGAAGATCAAGGAGATTGCGGGCGTAAGGCCGAAGGGTATCGCCATCGAGTCTCCGCTGATCAAGCTTGCGTCGTGGATGCACGAAACCTACGGATGCACCATGATCACCGCCTTAAAGACGGTGATGCCGGTGAAGGAGACCGTCCGGCGGACGAAGGCGCGTGTGGATGTCTCGGATGTCACCATCGAGAAACCGCCGGTCACCGACTTAAATGAGGCACAGCAAAGATTCGTGGACGCATTCCTTTCGGACCGGAAGAAAGGGATGTGCGGTACATATCTTTTGCACGGCGTCACGGGAAGCGGCAAGACGGAAGCCTATATCGCCTGTATACGGGCTTTGGCCGAGCAGGGATATCAGTCGATCGTTCTGATCCCGGAGATTTCGCTTACCTACGGACAGCTTGCCAGATACAAGCAGCATTTCGGTGAAAGGGTTGCGGTGATCAACTCCAGGCAGAGCAAGGGCGAGCGCTACAGAGAATTCGAGCGCGCAGCGGCGGGAGAGGTCGATGTGGTGATCGGACCGAGATCGGCACTCTTTACTCCCTGCAGGAAGCTGGGAATGATCGTGATCGACGAGGAGCATGATACGGCATACAAGAGCGACCAAAGCCCGAAGTATCATGCAAGAGACGTAGCGGCTAAACGCTGTCTGATCGAGGGGGCATCTCTCGTACTCGGCTCTGCGACGCCTT
>CAMOHF010000117.1 GCA_946614685.1 uncultured Clostridia bacterium
TCCTTTCCGGAGGTTATACGGAAGACGCACTTTATCTGGGCTTTTCTAGACCGATGGAATCGGGCCCCGTGAGCATTCTTTTCACCCTTGCGGACAGCATGGAATATGAGGGCTTGAACTGCAGATTCGAATACATGTCACCCGAGGGCTTTAAGCCCATGAAGGTGGTCGATTATACACAGAACTTTACCCGCTCGGGTGTTGTGATGTTCCTGCCGCCCGCGGACATGCGAAGGGCGAGCTTCGAAGGCAGGAAGGAGTACTGGATCCGCGTGGTAAGAAGCGTCCTTGCGGACGACCCTTACGCTTACGAGAATCTTCCGATGATCGAGAATATCATGCTCAATGCCGTACAGGTATCGAACATCGAGACGAGACCGCGCCAGGACTTCTACGTTGAGGAAGTCACCCGCAATATGCAGTTTGCCTTGGGTGTATCCAATATCTTGGACACCGATGTCTGGGTCAATGAGCTCGGACGGCATTCCAGAGAGCGTATGCTTGCCATCGCATCCGAAGATCCGGACAATACCGTGATCGAGCAGGATACTATGGGCAATATCACCGCCTTCTTCAAGCGCTGGCATGAGGTCGGAAGGCTTGAGACAGCCGAGGATCCGAGAAGCTACGTACTGGACAGACTGTTAAACCGCATCATCTTCGGAGACGGCATCAAGACCTGGATTCCGCAGGTGACGGACGATGTGGCCATCCGATGCACGGTCAGATGCTGTAACGGACGCGCCGGCAATGTGGACGCCGATGTAATAACCGATACACAGGGCTATCTGATGTACATCGGCAGCATCACGAATCCGATCCGCGCATACGGCGGAAGCAATATTGAGGAAACAGATACGGCACTGCTTCGTGGCGCAAGCATCTTAAGTAGCAGAAACCGTCTGGTGACCATGCAGGATTATACCCGTGCCATTATGTCCTACTCCGACACGATCTCTCAGGTGAAGGGAATTGTGGGACAGGCCAAGAACAAAAAGAGCAAGTCCGGCGATCTGACCTTCGTGCTTTTGATGAAGGATTATGCGGAAGGATCTTATGCATTCCACAGGATCGTCGGAGGATTACATAATTACCTTCTGGAGCATTCGGAGATTTCGGTTACGGAGAACCATCTCCACATCGTTGAGCCCACCTTCGTGGAACTCTCGGTGGCTGTATGGATCAACGTCTTAAATATGGACGAAAGCTTCGAAATCCAGTCCAAGATGCAGCAGACTTTAGCGGAGTACTTAGATCCCGTAACAAGCAAGGGCTTAAAGATCGGTACGCTGCCGCACAGATCACAGCTTCTGATGCGTCTCAATGTATTAAAGAACAAGGCCATCGTGAAAAAATCCGTCGTGATCGCAAAATACAGAGACGAGAACGGCGTACACGAGATGGACTTAGAGGATATCAAGGTGACACCGTTTATGATCGCAAGAAACGGTGAGCACAAGGTACACATCCTGAACTGACGATGCGACCGGTGACGTAGTATACGTACGGAAAGGATACAAAGATGCTGGAATTTATCAGTAGTGACAGAAAAACATATGAGGAACGTCTTGAGGACGCCATCTCCAAGATTCCGCTTTATACCAAGGACTGGACGAACTTCAATCCTTCGGATCCCGGCATTACGATCTTGGAGACGCTTACCGGTTATGAGACCATTGCCCAGGACAGGATCGACAGGGTTCCCTTTGTGGTTCGCGAGAATCTCTTAAAACTGATGGGCTTTCGCATCAGAAAGGGCAGACCTGCGCGCCTTTTGCTCGGAGCAAGCGGCGTGACGGAGCCTGTGACACTCGCGGCAAATCACAGATTTGTGATCGGAGATTTAGTTTTTGAGACTGCGAAGAAAACAGAGCTTACCGATGCGAGGATCATCGGAATTTACTCTAAGACACAGGAAGGATGGAGCAATCATTCCGTCCTTACCGACCTTGAGACCAGGGTGCCGGCACACATCTTCGGCAAGAGGCCTGCGGCCGGTGATGCGTTTTATATGTACTTCAGCAGGCTTCCCGATCCGGGACAGGAGCTGATCTCCTATGTGGAACTGAAGATGTCCGCCGACAGGAACCCCCTGACCGAGAAGATGAAGAATCCCTTCGCTGATGTGCGCTTTGAGGTGCTTACGGAGAGCGGTTTTACCGAGTGCAAGGTCAGGGATTTTACCAGCGCATTCCTTACAAGCGGAGAGCTTCGTATCCGTATGCCCGAGGAAGCAGCCGTCCTTACGGATGCACTTCCCGGCGAACAGTCGGAAGATGCCCCCTCGATCGAAGGATATGTGATCCGCGCTTACTTAAACGAGGCCAATTACGACGTTGCGCCGAGACTTACAGCCATTCATCCCTGCCTCTTTGAGGTATGGCAGAAGCTGTCTCTTTCCGAATCCTCGACTTACCAGCGCCTGTCCGATATCACGGTCAGAAGCGCTATGGCAGGAGAATCTTACATCGATGTCTTCTGCAAGGAGGAGAAGGGAAGTTCATACAGAAAATACGAATATACGCCCGCTTTTGACGAGGAGGGCAGATACTATACGGAAACCCTCGATACGGAAGGCTTCCACCATATCGACTTCGATAAGAGCCGTACGGGATTCGGTCCTGAGCGTGTTAAAAACTGTGTCAAGGTTGTATGCTACACCGAAGAGGTGATGCGCAAATACGCCTTAGGACGTGTGTACGGATATGATGATCAGGAGATTTCGCTTCCCTTTAAACACCTGGTTGCGGAAGGATTTTCAATCATCGCAAGAAGAGAGGACGGACAGGGCGGTTATCTCTACGACTTTGTACGTCCCGATTATATCGGCGACGGTGCGCTGACCTACCATCTGCTCGAGAACGACGGCAGGATCATCATCGCGGATGCGGGTGACTTTATCGGCGCAGACCTTTTTCTGGCGGGTGTTTCCGTCACCAAGGGAAGCGAGGGCAACATCAGAGGCGGCAATGAGCTCCATACCGCAAGCACACTTCCCTATCCGGGGATCACATTCATCAATCCCGGTCCCGGTACGGGAGGCGCCAAAAGAGAAAAACTTGACGATGTAAGACGCAGATTCCTTACGGATATGGAACGCCCTTACACGGCCGTTACAGAGAGAGACTATGAGCAGCTGGTACTTGAGACACCGGGACTGATTGTGAAGAAGGCAAGCGCCTATATGGACGTGGACAAGAATCTGGTCCGTCTGGCGGTTCTTCCGGGCACGGACGAGGAGTTTCCGAAGCTGTCCGAGTACTACAAGAGGATCATTATGGAACACCTGGAGGGACGAAGGCTTTTATCCACCAGGATCGAGCTGATGTCTCCGGTCTACACCAGGATCAATGTCACGGGTACCGTCTATGTGAAACTGAACTACGAAAACAGTATGTCAGAGATCGAGCGTGTGATCCGGGAGAAAATCGACTATATCAATACGGAAAAACGATTCGGAGAAAGACTTTCCTTTGATGATTGTTTCCACGCCATCGAGCTTCTTGACTGTGTGGAGAATGTCTACGACCTCTCCGTACTTCCGCACAATCTGTCTTATGCAAAGATTGATGAGGCGGACATCGTGCCGGATGCAAATTGTCTTCTGTATCCGGGAGATATCAAGATCGAGGTCGTTACTTACGAGCGATAGACCGACTTGAGAAGAAGTATAAAATCCATTATAATAGTTGCGGAGGATATCCATGCCGAAGACAGTTTATTCCATCAAATTGAATCGTTTAAAGCGTTCCTACGGTGAAGGCTTTTCCATGGATGAGGATGCCTATCTTTACCCGGACGAGCAGGAGATGACTCATCGCCTGTATATCGGACGGATTGACGGGGCGGATCCGGATGCCGAATGGGGCAGACTTTTCATGTATGCAAGCCTTGCGGAAGAGCAGGTGCTTTACATTTACGCCTATGCAACCAATGAACAAAGTATCCGGCTCGGGGAAGAAGAAGTGGATATCGACGCATTTCTTACCTCGGAGAATGTATCCGACAAATCCAAAAAACTTCTGCTCACGCAGGAGGGCAGTCTCAGGTTTGTGGGTAAGCATGACGTGCTTCTCTACGGATTAAAGGGCAGGTATCTGCACCTTTGCATAGAGGTGATCGGCGAGGGAGGAGGATCCGTCGGCGGTATCAGAGTCGAGAGAGGATCGGATCAGTTCATGGAGGCTTTTCCCGAAATCTACCGCTCGGGCAACGATTTCTTTCATCGCTATATCAGTGTATTTAACAGTCTGTACAACGATTTTGACGGCAACATCGACCGGCTTCCGGAACTGCTTGATCCGGCAGAGTGCCCGGATGTGCTGCTTCCCGTGTATGCGGGATGGCTCGGAATCGACGTGCAGGGCGATTTTATACCGCCGGATGCTTTAAGGGTACTTGTATCCGAAAGCTATGCCTTAAACCGTATGAAGGGAACCAAAGCCTGTCTTGCGAGGATCCTCGACATAGTGCTCGATGAGCCGGCTATCATCTTAGAGGCGAATCAGATGCGCGAATACTCTGAGAATCCTGCATCGGAGGATGACATCTTTGATGTGACGGTTCTTGTGAAAAAGCAGTTATCCGAGAACGAACGCTATCAGCTCCTGTATCTTTTAGAGCAGTTTGTACCTGTTCGTTGTAATTTAAAACTTGAGATCTTCCGCGATTCCGGAATTCTGGACAATCGCGTATATCTTGATATGAACGCACAGGTAGCGGAACTTGACCATGCAAGCTTAGACGAGTTCATCGGACTCGATGCATATACGATCTTGGAAGAATAACAACCGAAAGGAGAAAGTAACATGACGGTAAATGAAATCAAAAGCGAGGATCATATCACTCTCGAGATTGAGGGACGTGTGGACACCACGACGGCACCGGATCTTCAGAAGGCGGTACTTACGGCTTTCCAGAAAACCAAGA
>CAMOHF010000118.1 GCA_946614685.1 uncultured Clostridia bacterium
GACGATCACCGCGCACAAACCATTTTGTGCGCTATAGATCATCCCTCGCGCTCCGACGCAAGAAATCCGTGGGGCAGGTGTTTTTTTTTCGGTGCCTGTTGTGTACCTCAGTCGTCGTCGAGGCCGTATTCCTTCTTCTGCTCGTCGGTCAACTCCGCACCCTGCAGTGCATTGAGTCCCTTCTTGATGAGGTCCGCGGTGCTGTAGTGCTTGAAATACCCGATTCTAATGTCGTCGGAAGACTTGTAGAAGCAGGACAGGAAGCGGTCGGTCGTCGCCGTATAGCCGAGGCAGTTTTCGAAGGAGGCCACCTCGTACCACGAGTTCGTGTCGATGATCCGCATGTATCCGTCGTTCGACAGGTACAGATAAGGGTGTTTTTTGTCGCGGAGAAAAGTGATGTTTCCGTTCAGCAGCATCGTGGGCGTGTAGGATGTCTTGTCGATAAACGTAAGATCCGCGATGTCGTAGCGGAACAGGGAACCGTTGTCGTAGGTTACAAGCAGTGTGTTGTCATAGAAGAATAAGCCGTTCACATAGGAGCCGGCGGAATCTACGGAAGCGATGGTGTTGCCGTCGGAGCCGATGAGCGCCACGTTGCTGCGGTTGCTTACGGCAAAGAGTTTCTTTTTCGGCTGTGAGGTGATAAGACCGGTGGATCCCCAACTGTCGGGGAGGTTTACCACGGTGATGTTGCCGGTTTTGGTGTCTATGATCTCATCGATGTTGGAACTGTAATAGATGCAATCGATGTCGCCGGCATAGTAGGGGTCGAGGAGACTGTCTTTGGATGCTTCACCGATGGAAAACTGTTTGGTCTCACCTGTTTTCGGATCGAGGATCGTCAGGTAGGGATCGTCCCCGACTATTTCCTGATAACAGATTTTGCCGTTTGACATGGATGCGGGCTGTGAGGGAGCAAACGATGTCGGAAGTTCCTGTATCATCGTCATCTCACGTGTATTGATGTCGAGCGAGCAGAGGGCCATCTTCGTATAGTCGTCGAGTAGAAGATACAGCGTGTCATCGATGGTTTCGAGTGCGTGAATCTGGAAATACTCAGGTACATCTTTCGGAATCGAGATTTCGTGAAGAACGAATTCCTCGTTTCTGAGATCTGCAAGAACAAGAGCGGGCGTGCCGTTCCTGTTGGAACTGATCAGGGAAATCTTGTCGTCCGTATAAAGGACATCCAGATCTCCGTCGAAGACAAAGGAACTGTCGATTTCAACCCAGTCTTCGTCACAGACATACAGGCCGTAGTAGATGATCTCGGCGGATCCGAAGGGAAAGACGTATACTCCATCATTGATCACCGCGGAACGCAGATTCCCGGTGAAGAGGTGACTCATGCTGACGGCATCCGTGTCCGATATGTCGAGCGTAAAGCTCAGTCCGCCATTCTCCGTGATGATCGACGGAGAACCGTTGCCGTCTCTGTCGCTTACATCCACGATGGAGTCGTTGGTGTTATAACGGTGCAGAGGCTGTCCGGTTTTCTTGTCGAGCATCTCGATGATGTTGCCGCAGTAGTACCAGAGCGCATCACCGTAAAACGCAAAACCACTTTCAATGACAATCTCGTCGCTCGTGAAACGGCTCTCCCAGAGGGGAGAGGGCGATGAGAGTTCGTAGCACTGAAGTACGGTTACGTCCGTGGACAGGACATCCTGATCGCCGAGTCCGTAACTGGAAAATTCATCGTTCTTGTATTTTGCAAGTAGAAGATGGCTGTCGTCCATCCATGCGATATCTCTGATCCATGTGGTGTCTGCGGGCAGATAGCTGATCGCACCGCTTTTTACGTCGAAGTATCCGGCAATTTCTGAGGTGTTTGCGTCAAATGCAACGAAGGCGATCTTTGATTCATCTGGTGACGCACAAAGCTGAAAGAAGTTGGAGTACGGAATCTCCTCGGAGGATGTGAGGGTGGTGTCGCTTACCACTTTTCCTGTCTGCGCATCCAGGATCAGGAGGGATTTTTTGTCCGTGACAAAACCGACGTTGCCATCGGAAAACAGGATCGGATCCTCTGACTGGAAGTTACAATCGGAAAGAACATACTCCCATGCGGTATTGCCGTCTGCAGGGGTGTAACAAAGGACGGAAGTGGATGTCCACACAAGCAGATGGGTACTGTCGCTGAATTTGATGCCAAAGATTTTGTATGCGTAGGGGGGAGGCGCAAACAGTTCTTCTTTTGTATCGGTGTCCCAGACACGGATGGTATTGAAAGAACTCATGGCGGCAAGCATCCTGCCGTTTGCGGCGACATCGTAATCGTCGATGGCTCCCGGCATGGTGTAGTTCCACTCGGCCTGTATATTGGAGCCGGTCAGAGGAACATAGGAAAGTGTGGCATCCGTAAGCGCGCGGATGGCCTCCGGTGTTACGGGGATATCCGGGTGCTCTTCGTCGGGCAGCGCCGCAAGAGCAAGCTGAAGCGCCGAGATACGCTGCTCATTTTCAAGAAGCCGGTTGGATTCGGAAGAGAGATACCTCGAGCGATTGGCCAGAGACTGGATATAGTTTCGTTTGATCGCCTGCTGCGACCTGATCATGTAGATGGAAAAAGCGATGGATACAGCGAGGACGGATGCGAAGATGATGGAAAGCCTGCGCATCTTGTACTGTCTGCGTCTGTTCATCAGTTCATCATAGGAACAGCCGAGCAGCGTGGAAGCCAGTCGCGGAAGCTCGTCTCTTCTGGCACGACGTGAACCGGAACGATAGTCGCAGGACAGCGGCTCGAGCGCGGCACAGTACTTGCGTGTAATTCCGGATTCGTCCGTGATTGCGCGCTCCTCGGAAAGCAGGATCTCGGGGATGACCTCCGCGGGTTCTCCGTCCACCAGTACGGTAAGGATCTGGTTGCGTGTGTGTGAGGTGAGAAAGTACTCAATCTCGCGCTGTACCCAGACAGACTCCTTTGTCGATGTGGAACAGATGACGATCAGGAAGTCGGAGTGGTCTAAAGCATAGGAAATCTGATCCCCCAGATCACTGGTGATCGGGAGCTCGTCCTTGTCGCGGAAAATACGCTGGATCTTGCCTATGCCGGTCTTTTTCCGGATACTTTTCGGAATGTGGAAATGCTCAAGATCGCGCTCGATTTGCTCGGCAACCTTGATGTCCTTCGGCGCGTGCCTGTAGGAGATAAATGCATTGTAATGATCGATCATAATTTACCCTTTTCTTAAGTGTTTGAAAGTGTTTGATATCCACATTTTATATTTAATTACGATATTTGTAAAGGTTGACACCATAAGGCCGAAAGCGATAAAATAGAAAATAGTTTGTAAGAAAATACGGAAGGGAGATATGTTCGTTGAATAAGAAGAAAAAAATCACGGTTCTCCTCATTCTGCTGGTTGCGGAGATCCTGATCGGTGTCGGTATCTGGCTCACGAACAACGGGGGCGAGAAGCACGAGACCATCAAGGAGGCCATGCGGGACGCAGTTCTGCATGAGGAAAACCACGTCAGTTTGTTCGGCATAGCCGTCAATCCGTCCCTCATCGCGGGGATGATCGTGACAGCGGTATTGCTCGTCTTCGCCCTGATCGTCCGGGTCTTTGTGATCCCGAGATTCAAGATGGTTCCCGGCAAATTCCAGCTTCTGCTGGAAGAGTGGGTGGGATTCTTTGAAGGACTTGCCAAAAACAACAGTCCGCACAGAAACCGTTTTCTCGGCGCTTACATCTTTGCGGCGGGCTCCTACATCTTTGTCGGAACGCTTTTTGAGCTTTTTGGTTTTCAGGCGGTTACGACGGAAGGGTATTCCATATCCCTGCCCGCGCCTCTGGCCGATATCAACGGAGCGTTGATGATGGGATGTCTGTCCTACCTGGTGATCCTGTCGGGAGGACTCGTACAGAACAAAGTCCGAGGCTTGCTTCTCACGTTGAAAGAGTTTTCGCTCCCCGTATCCATGAGCTTTCGTCTCTTCGGCGCATTGCTCTCGGGTATGCTTGTTACGGAGCTGATTTATTTCTACCTGCAGCTGTCGTTCCTGTTACCCGTTGTGGTCGGTGTGCTGTTCACACTGCTTCACGCATTGATCCAGGCCTACGTCCTTACGATGCTTGTATCGATGTTCTACGGAGAGGTGACGGAGCCGCCGAAGAAGAAAAAGAAAAAGACAAAGAACCAGGCTGAGGAACAGCAAATTGCAGAAGCCGCATAAACGGAGGTACTTACAATGACAATCACAATTTCAAAGAAAACATCAATCATTCTGGCAGCGATCATCGTCTTCCTTACACTCTTCGTACTGATCGCACCGAAGACCATCAAGGCTGCTTCTTCCGAGAAGAAGGAAGCGGTTACCGTATCCAACGAGGCAGATACACTGATCGCAACCAATGACGGGGCAGAGGTCAGCGAGGATGCTGCAGCAGACAATGCGTTGGGTTCCAAGGCCATCGCTGCAGCCATTGCCATCGGTATCGCATCCTTGGGTGGTGCCATCGGTATGGGTATAGCGATCTCAAAGGCGGCAGAGGGCGTGTCAAGGCAGCCGGAGGCGAGCGGTAAGATCCAGGGCCTTTTGATGCTCGGCCTTGTGTTCATCGAGACCGCCATTATCTACGCACTGGTAGTAACGATTCTGATCATATTCGTAATGTGACGGGGAAGAGGTGCAGAGTATGGTTATGACAGGACTTCCGCTTAATATCGATCTTCAGCAGATCCTGCTTCATCTGCTGAACTTCGCAATTCTTGTTGCCGGTCTTTACATCCTTCTCTACAAGCCTGTGAAGGATTTTATGGAGAAGCGCCGGCAGCACTACAAAGACATCGACGACGAAGCAGAGGCAAAGCTTGCGTCCGCCAAAGAGCAGGAGGCGGCATACGAAAAGAAGATGGCTGATGCGGAAAGTGAGATTTTTCCATTTGAGATTTTGACATTCCCGGCAGT
>CAMOHF010000119.1 GCA_946614685.1 uncultured Clostridia bacterium
TATCTGCGCTTCCACGCGGGAAAGAGCTCCCGAAGCGCATCCGTAACATAGGTGTTCACGGGATGCCCGATTGCGCAGGTCTTTTGATCGATGATGCTGTGCGTACGGCCCGCATAGAATCCCATCTGAACTTCTCCGCTTTTTCCGACGCCGACAGGAAACTGCATCTTGTTTCGGAAACGATAGGGATGATCCATGCCGACGATGGGCAGGGCATATTTCTCGGGAGCCTCGATCTTGCCGATCCTCGACAGGCAGGACGAAACGCGCCGTTCCTTTAGGCGCAGCTGTTCCGAATAATCGAGCTGCATCATAGAACAGCCGCCGCACCTCGCTGCAACCGGGCACACAGGTTCCACCCGATACGCTCCCGGAGCAAGAAGCGCAAGCATTTTGGCGTAGGCGTAATGCTTCTTCACCTTGGTGACAACCGCACGTACCCTGTCCCCAAGCACAGCATCCTTTACGAATACGGTAAATGTACCGCCCTCTGAAAGAGGAAGATGGCCGATTCCCAGGCCATCTTCTCCCATATCTTCGATTAAAATTTCAATCTCATCATTCTTTTTCATGAATCCCTCGGATCAGATCTCACTAGTGGCTCTGATATTTGATTCGAACATCTTGTTATAACCGAGCCAGTCCTTTTTCTCACCTGCTCCCTTGAGTGCTTCCTTGAAGCTTTCCATCTTCGCATCGATGTTATCCGCATGGGAGAGCGCAAGCGCCTCTACAAGTGCGGGTTTCTTCGGAGATCCGTATTCGAGTTCCCCGTGGTGTGCCAGGATACAATGCGTAAGTTCATCGGCCAGTTTCTTCGGGAAGCCGTCGATGGCATCGATCTTCCTGCGGATCATCATGGCGCCCATGACAATGTGTCCGATCAGCTGTCCCTCGTCGGTGTAGTCATTCTCCGGGAAGTCCGAAAGTTCCTCCACCTTTCCGATATCATGAAGCAGCGCAGCCGTAACCAGCAGATCATATTTCAGGAATGTATAGTGTCCCGCCATAAACGCACAGAGTTCGGCCACGGAAAGGGAGTGCTCCAAGAGACCTCCGATAAAACCGTGGTGAATAGACTTTGCCGCGCTGTGTGTCTTAAAATTCTTGATGAATGCCGCATCCTCTTTGAAGAATGCGGAAAGCAATTTATTCAAGTATTCATTCTTTACACCGTCAACCAAAGCAAGCAGACGGTTGTACATCTCATTTGTGTCATTCTCCGAGGAGGGCATATAATCCGCAACATCGTAGGTTCCCTCCGCAGCGATCCTCGCACGCTTTACATTGAGCTGCAACGCATTGTTGAAGCTTGTCACCTGCGCGTCAATATGGATATAATCCAGATCCTCGAAGTGCTCGATGGCGTTGGAAAGCTCCCACACCTTCGCATCCACCGTACCTGTTTTATCCTGAAGCGTCAGGGAATAATAGGTCTTTCCGGCCTTGGTATTCGCGATGGTTTTCTTCTTGCAGAAGTAAGTTTCGGAAACCATCTCACCCTCACGCAGCTCACTGATGTATCTCATAATCACACCTCTTTCATACGCTTTCGATTTACGTTTCTAAGATAACACTAAGCCCCAGTTCCCGCAAGCAAAAAGGCACAATTTTCCCTTTATATTTTCACGAAGATGCTATACAATAGAGTGCATGAACAAACGCAGTTTACGTACACTTGAATATGACAAAATCTTAGAACTCCTTTCAGAGTATGCCAACTCCGAACCTGCAAAGCATCGTGCTCGAAATATCAAGCCTCGGACCGAGCTTGCCGAGATCGAAAAACTTCAGTCCGAAACCCGCGACGCATACCGACGCCTGGAGCGCCACGGCAACCTGAATTTCTCCGGCATCCGAAGCATTCGTCCGATTCTCGGACTTCTTAAGGCAGGCGCCACGCTTTCCGCGGCAGAGCTTTTGGATATCGCAGGGCTTCTTGAAACCGCAGCCGCAGTCAAGAGCTACGGAGACGGTTCCGACCTGGACGAAGCCCTTGTCTCCAAGAACAAAAAGCGCGAATCGGAAGAAGGGAGCGCACCTGCTCGGGATTCCCTGACCGAGCGTTTCGACATGCTCGTTGTCCTGCACGATCTTTCCGCCGAGATCCGTCGATGCATCATCTCTACGGACGAGATTGCAGATGACGCATCGGGAACCCTTGCCGGCATTCGCCGCAAGATCAAGGAGACCGACAGCCGGCTTCACCGCGAGCTCGAAAAGATCATCCGCAAGGACACCTATCAGGATATGCTGCAGGACAGCCTCATCACTTCCCGCGGAGGCAGATACTGTATTCCCGTAAAGCAGGAGTATCGAAGCCGCTTTCCTGGCATGATCCACGACCAGTCACAGTCCGGCTCCACACTTTTCATCGAGCCGATGGCTGTTGTCAATATGAACAATGAGATCAAGGAACTCGAGAATGACGAGCGCACCGAGATCGAGCACATTTTGGAGACGCTCTCCGCCTCGGCCGCCACATTTGCGGAAGATATCGAGTTCGATCTCGGCACACTGATCGATTTAGACTTTATCTTCGCCAAAGGCAAATTTGCCAGAGCGATCCGGGCCACGGAACCCGCCTTCAACACCGACGGCATCATCGAGATCAAAGAGGGACGTCATCCCCTTCTCGACAGAAAGGCCGTAGTCCCCATCGATCTTACCCTCGGCAGGGACTATCACCTTCTGATCGTCACCGGCCCCAACACGGGCGGTAAGACCGTGTCCTTAAAGACCCTCGGTCTTTTCACACTGATGGGCCAGGCAGGTTTGCATATTCCCGCTGCGGAGGGCAGTGTCCTCTCCGTGATGGATGATGTCTTCGCCGACATCGGCGATGAACAGAGCATCGAGATGAGTCTGTCCACCTTCTCATCTCATATGAGTAACATCGTATATATTTTGGAACACGCCACAGACCGGTCGCTGTGCCTCTTTGATGAGTTGGGCGGCGGCACGGATCCCGTCGAGGGTGCAGCCCTGGCAGAGGCGATCCTTGACGAATTAAAGAATCGCGGCACACGGGTGATGGCTACAACACATTACAATGAGCTAAAGACCTACGCCATGTCGGCGCCTCTCGTGGAGAACGCATCCTGCGAGTTTGATGTCGCGACGCTTCGTCCCACATACAAGCTGCACATCGGTATCCCCGGTAGCTCCAATGCATTTGCCATCTCCAAGAAGCTCGGTATCTCCGACAGCATCATCGAGAGTGCAAGAGGCAGGATCGGCCAGTCCGTGAAAGACATGGAAGAACTGATTGCCAGCCTGACCGCGCGTACCAAACAAGCGGAAGAAGACGCTGCCGAAGCAGCGGCGAAAAGAGCTGAGGCCGAAGAAAAGGCGAAAGCCTTAGCCGAAGCGGAAGCCGGCATCTCCGAAAAGAAGGCCGACATCCTCGAGAAAGCCAGAGAAGAAGCCAGAGAGCTTCTCGACGAAGCCAAGGAAACAGCAGACCGGGCGATCCGGGATTACAACAAGTGGCTCAAGAATCCGAACCGTGCGGATGCGAAGGAGATGGAAGCCCGCCGCGGCAATCTCCGGGACAAGATTGACAAACTCGCACCGAAGGATATCGGGACCAAGACACGCAGAAGCAATCACAAGGCCGGTGATTTTCATATCGGTGACACCGTCCTGGTGCTTTCCCTAAACTCCAAGGGACATATCACGGCACTTCCAGACGCCAAAGGCAAGGCCGAAGTGCGGATGGGCATCATCAACTCCAAGTTCCACATCAGTGATCTGTCCATCATTGACGAGCCCCTTGAGACCGGAAAGAAGAACGCAACACGCACCCGTTCCGGCAGCATCACGAGCAAGGCCATGACCATCTCTCCCGAGATCAATGTCATCGGCAAAACCGTGGACGAAGCCACTGCCATGATCGACAAATACATTGACGATGCAGCCCTCTCCAACCTGACGCAGGTCACCATCATCCACGGCAAGGGAACCGGTGCTTTAAGGAAGGGCATCCATCAGTTTTTAGACCGGCATCCTCTGGTCAAGTCCTACCGCGCAGGCGAGTATGGCGAAGGAGAGTACGGCGTGACCATCGTATCACTATAGGAGGTAGACATGGAAAAACAGCGCATTTTAATCGTAGATGATGATGAGAATATCGCAGAGCTGATCTCCCTGTACTTAGTCAAGGAGTGCTTCACGACAGAGATTGCCGCGAACGGCACCGAAGCCATCGCCGCCGTCGAGAGATTTGCCCCGCACCTCATCCTGCTTGACATTATGCTTCCGGATATGGATGGTTACGAGGTATGTGCCGAGATTCGAAAGAAATACCAGACACCGATCATCATGCTCTCGGCGAAGGGCAAGACCTTAGACAAAGTTCTAGGATTCAAGATCGGTGCGGACGACTATATTGTGAAGCCCTTTGATTCCAACGAGATGGTTGCACGTGTACGCGCCGTATTAAAGCGCGCATCCTACACACCGCCTCAGGAAAATATCGTAACCGAGACAGACCACCGCGGCGACTTCGTGGAGTACGACGGTCTGTTGATCAACCTGACCAATTACACCGTCACCCTTGAGGGACAGATCGTCGATATGCCGCCGAAGGAACTGGAGCTTCTCTACTTCCTTGCGAAAAAGCCGAATCAGGTATTCACCAGAGATCATCTTCTGGATCAGCTCTGGGGCTACGAGTATGTCGGCGATTCCCGTACGGTTGATGTTCACATCAAGCGTCTCCGTGAGAAGCTTGTAGGAAAGGAGCCCCACAACTGGATGATCACCACCGTCTGGGGCAAAGGCTACAAATTTGAGGTACACTGATGAAATTCTTAAGGCACTCCCTGTTTGACAAGATTATACTGGCCTTCCTGGTGATCACCATCGCCGTATTTGCCGTTCTCACACTTTATGCGACACATACCACCAAGCAA
>CAMOHF010000120.1 GCA_946614685.1 uncultured Clostridia bacterium
TCGCTTTAAAATGTAATAAGAACATCATGCAGTATTTCAAACTGCCGAAGACCGTCATAGCCGTGACGGGCAGCTCCGGCAAGGGCAGTTCTACCGCGGTGATCGCTCAGATGTTCCGCGATCAGGGTTACACGGTGGCGCACAACGCAAGCGGAGCGAATCTCGATGCGGGTATCGTGACGATGCTGCTGTCAAGATCCAATCTGTTCGGCAAGGTGAAGGATCAGGTGGTTGTCCTTGAGGTGGATGAGCGTTATGCGAAACTGATCTTTCCGGATATCAAACCGAAGCTGGTTGCGATCACCAATCTTACGAGAGATCAACCGCCCCGTCAGGGACATTTTGATCTGGTATATGAGGAGATCAAGAAGGCCTTAAAACCGAATATGAAACTGATCTTAAATGCGGATGATCCTTATCTGCAGAAGTTCCCGCTTGAGTTAAAGAACGAAACCATCTACTACGGTTTGGAGCATGTGGACGGGGACTACGAGGAGAACATGTTCGGAAACCTCAATATGAACTACTGTCCGGTGTGCGGAAAGCATCTTTCCTACCGTTACTATCATATTGAAGGAAACGGAGATTACTACTGCTCCGGATGTGAATTCAAGCGTCCGACACCCAGGTATACCGTGACCGGTGTGGATTACGAGAAGCTTTCCATCCGTATGAATGACAGCGATGACTTAAAGATCCCTTACGGTATGATGTTCGGCATCTACAACACGGCGCTTTGTTATGCGGTAGCTTCCGAGTGCGGGCTTTCCCGCGAGGGTATCGTTGCGACGCTTGCGAAGGAGAAGGCCAACCAAAAGATCTTCTATACATTTTCGCATGCGGGACGCAAGGTGACGGTTTTAAACAACAAGAACGAAAACAGCTCGACCTTCCATCAGTCTCTGCACTATATCCACCGGGATAAGGGCGAGAAGACGGTGATCATCGGATGGAAGGAGATCAGCAGAAGGTACAACTTCGATGATCTGTCATGGCTGTATGATATCCATTTCGAGATACTGAACGACGGAACGGTGGATCACTTCATCTGTACGGGTATCCATGCGTATGACATAGCCACGAGACTGAAACTTGCGGGGTACGATAAGGAGAAGATCACGGCGCTTCCGGATCTCGCCGAAGCGTGTGAACACCTGAAAAAGAAGACGAAGGGATCGATCTACGCGGTTCTTAATTTCGATTATGTAGAGCCTTTTGAACAGTTGATGATTGCGACGGAGAATTAAGAATGCAGATAACAATCTTACACATGTTTCCGGATTTGATGAATCTCTACGGTGACGACGGTAACGTTAAAGCGCTTGCCGCGTATCTTCGTGCAGCCGGGATCGATGTGTGCGTGAAACAGTTTTTGGTTGAGGAGCCTTTTGATGCAGAGGGCGTGGACATCATCTGCGTGGGTTCCGGAACCGAGGCCGGCGCAAAGCGTGCCGGAAAGAAACTGGCAGAGGAAAAAGAAAAGATTGACGCATATATAAACGCCGGCGGCTTTGTGCTTGCCACCGGAAACGGCTTTGAACTCTTCGGAGAAGAAGGAAGCGGCACATTTCCTTATACGGGAGCACCGAAGGATGCGCGGGTGGTATCCGAGTGCCTGTGCAAGACGGAACTGATCCCGGAGTATGTGATCGGTTTTGTCAATCATGCGAATCATGTAACCGGCGTCGGCAAGCCTTTTTTGGAGAATATCAAGGGCTACGGAGAGAGTTTTCATAAGGATCACTTCTACGGCATGCACCTGATCGGACCGGTGCTTGCGAGAAACCCGGCGTTTCTTCGTTACTTTGCAAAAGAACTGATCAAAAGCAAGGATGCGTCCTATGAGATCCCGGATGTGGATCTTTCCTTCGAGGAACAGGCATATGCACATTTTATAGAGAAGTACACGGAACTGATGCAGGAAGGATAGGTACAATTATGTGTGGAATCGCAGGCTTTTTTAGCGATAAGACGCGCGAAAACAAGGAAGAGAATCTGGATCGGATGCTGAAAAGAATCGTGCATCGCGGACCGGACGGAGAGGGCAGATACTTTGACGAACATATCGCCCTCGGTCACAGACGTCTCTCCATCATCGACCTTGAGGGCGGAAGCCAGCCGATCTTCAATGAAGACGGAACCAAGGTGATCATCTTTAACGGTGAGATTTACAACTATCAGGAACTGAGAAAGGATCTCCTCGAAAAGGGACATACCTTTTCCACAGCTTCCGATACGGAGGTTATCCTGCACGGATTCGAGGAGTACGATAAGAAGATTCTCGAGAAGCTGCGCGGCATGTTTGCTTTTGTGATCTGGGACAAGAGCACGGGGGAACTCTTCGGCGCGAGAGATCATTTCGGCATCAAGCCTTTCTACTATTATCATAAGGGCGAAAGCTTCATGTTTGCATCAGAGATCAAGGCCTTTGTGGATCACGAGGATTTCGTGATGGAGTTAAACCGGGATATGATCCCGACCTATCTGTCCTTCAACTTTGCACCCGGCAAGGAGACATTCTTTAAGTATGTCTACAAACTCGAACCGGGTTGCTACTTCCGCTACAGGAAGAATGAGCTCTCCATCAAACGCTACTTCAAACTGTCTTTTGAGGACGGAGACAGATCCTTTGAGGAGCTTGTCAAAGAAGTCGGCGAGACGATGAAGGACAGCGTGAAGATGCATCAGGTGTCCGATGTGGAAGTCGGATCCTTCTTAAGCAGCGGTATCGATTCCTCTTATATCGTGTCTCTTGCGCGGCCGGATAAGACCTACACGGTGGGTTCGGCCAATCCGAAATACGACGAGACAAAGTACGCAAAGGACCTCGCGGCGAAACTCGGTATCACCAATATAAGCCGTCAGATTGAGCGTCAGGAATATATTGATATCATCCCGAAGATGATGTATCAGTTTGATGAACCGGTTGCGGATCCCGCGGCCATCGCACTCTACTTTGTGGCAGAACTTGCAAGCCGCGATGTGAAGGTTGTACTCTCCGGTGAGGGCGCAGACGAGTTTTTCGGCGGTTACGAGCCCTACAGAAGATATATAGACGCACGGTTTTACAACAAGCTGCCCTTCGCCTTCCGAAGGATCGTCGGAAAGTTTTTCGCGCTCCTTCCCCCGCACAGAGGTATCAACTTCTTTGTGCGAAGCGGCAGGACTTTGGAAGAAGATTATATCGGAGTCACGAAGCTTTTTACGGAAAAAGAAGCAAAACGCTATATCCGTTTCAAGTCGAACAATGCACCCCTGCGTGAGCTTACGGCTTCCGTATACCGGGCGGTGGCGGGCAATCATCCCGTGACCAAGATGCAGGCGGTGGACATCCGATTCTGGATGGTGGGTGACATCCTTCAAAAAGCAGACAAGATGACCATGGCCAATTCGATCGAGGGCCGTGTTCCTTTTACCGATATCGAGGTCTTCAAGCTCGCGCGGACCATCCGCTATGAGCAAAAGATCACGAAGGAAACCACAAAAGTTGCGCTTCGTCAGGCGGCGAAAGCCGACATACCGACAGAAGCATACAACAAGCCGAAGTTAGGCTTCCCCGTACCGCTCCGCGAGTGGATGCGTGAGGATGACGTCTACGGCTTGATCCGTGCACAGTTTGATTCGGACATCGCGAGAGAACTGTTCAATCACAAGCGGATCGTAAAACTGCTCGATGACCACAGAAACAGAAAGCATGACAACTACAAGAAAGTGTGGGCGATCTACTGCTTTTTGGTGTGGTATGAGGAATATTTTATAAAGCTTTCGAAAGAAGGCAAGAGGGGATAATTATGGAAAAGATCAAAGCATTCTTCAAACGAAAAGACATTGAGATTTCGCTGAAACGCTACGGAATCGATGCACTCGGTGCGATGGCACAGGGACTTTTTTGCTCCCTGCTCATCGGTACCATCATCGATACCCTGGGTAAGCAGTTCGGAATCCCGTTTCTGACGCAGACCATCGCCATAATTCCGGCGAAGGGCGGTACGGAGTATACCGTCGGCGGACTTGCGTCCGCGATGAGCGGCCCTGCGATGGCGATCGCCATCGGATACGCATTAAAGAGTCCGAATCTGGTACTGTTTTCGATGACGGCGGTCGGCTTTGCAGCCAACGCACTCGGCGGTGCGGGCGGACCTCTGGCAGTTCTCTTTGTAGCCATCATCTCCGCGGAGTTTGGTAAGGCCATCTCCAAGGAGACAAAAATCGATATCCTTGTGACACCGCTTGTAACCATCGGTATGGGTATCTTCCTGTCCTGGCTGATCGCACCGACACTCGGTAAGGCGGCTTTAAAGGTCGGCGATGTCATCATGTGGGCAACGGATCTCCAGCCGTTCCTGATGGGTATCACCGTATCCGTTTTAGTCGGTGTGGCACTGACACTTCCAATTTCTTCGGCTGCAATCTGCGCGGCCTTTGCATTGACCGGACTGGCAGGCGGCGCTGCGGTAGCAGGCTGCTCCGCACAGATGATCGGTTTCGCAGTGATCTCCTTCAAGGAGAATCGCTGGGGTGGTCTGGTATCCCAGGGTATCGGAACCTCCATGCTCCAGATGGGTAACATCGTAAAGAATCCCCGTATCTGGATTGCACCGACACTTGCATCCGCGATCACCGGACCGATCGCAACCTGCGTCTTCCACCTTAAGATGAACGGCGCGCCGGTATCCTCCGGTATGGGTACCTGTGGATTTGTAGGACAGATCGGTGTCTACACCGGCTGGGTGAACGACGTGGCAAGCGGCGCAAAGGAAGCCATCACAGCAATGGACTGGGCAGGACTCATCCTGATCTCCTTCGTCCTTCCCGCGATTCTCTCCCTGTTCATTCATGCAGGCGTGAAGAAACTCGGCTGGGTGAAGGACGGCGATATGAAACTCGCATAATATACAAGAAGCGG
>CAMOHF010000121.1 GCA_946614685.1 uncultured Clostridia bacterium
GAATTCCTCCTAACTACTCTGCGTCAGCTCTAACACAAAGGTATCTGAGAACAGATTCCATGATACGAACATTAGCCTCGATCTTAGCCGGAGCATCTACGTCACCGTCGAACTGAATGAAGTAATAGAAACCTTCCTTCATCTTCTGAATCTCGTAAGCAAGTCTCTTCTTGCCCCACTCCTCGACCTCAGTGACAGTACCGCCAGCTTTCTCGATGATAGCTTTCGCTTTCTCTACGGCTGCTGTTCTGGCTTCATCATCAACCTTTGAACTAACAACCAACGCTAACTCATACTTGTTCATGTGTTTACACCTCCTTATGGTCTGATGGCTTCCGTCCTGCCGGAAGCAAGGAATATATGTAGAATATACCACAGAATCCGACTATATCATAAACCGAACGCTGTCGCAAGCACTTTTTTAAAAGATGATGAATTTGATCAATCCCAGGATGAACAGATGCAGGGGATAGAAAATGTAAAAGACCCACTTTAAGTTAAGACCGCGCTTTCCGTTATAAAAAGCCACCGGCAGAAGATCGATAAATGCGCAGGCCTCCGTAAGAGACATAGCCGTAAGCACGCCGACCGCTCCCGTAACGGAAGCCATCTTCCATCTGCGTAGAAAGTACGCCGCCGCGATCGCAAGCACACCCATACCGCCGTAATCCGTGCGCAGGAATTGCGCAAGCAGAAATCCTCCCACGCAAAATCCGGCCGAGAGAATGATCTGAAAAGTGATAAACAGTTTTGACTTCCACAGCCAATCGATCAGGGTGATCGTGAGCAGTCCGACTGTCAGCGTAAAGAATACATTCTGATATCCGAATTCAAAAAACTTCTTTTCGAGGATATTCTTCTGCGTCAGAGTCAGCGCAAGGTCAAAGGGCACCTCCGAAAGCACGGAAAAAACTGCCATCCTGAGCAGATACTTCCATCTGCTTTTCGTATGCGCAAGTCCTTCCACCAAAAGGAAGATGAACAGTGGGAATGCGATTCGTCCGATGGCGCGCATCACTGTGTAGGTGATATAAAGCGCATTGTGTTTCACACTTCCGTCCGGATTGAAATTTGCGGATATGTCCGCAAAGAGCATCGTCTGCAGGATGACAGCGCCGATGTGATCGATCAGCATCGTGACAAGGGCTATGATCTTTAAGGTACTGCCTGAGATCCCTCTTTTTTCTTTTTTAACTGTAGCCGTCTGTGCCGTTTCCATACTGTTTTTCTCCGATTCCTACTCGTAAGCACCCACTAAGATGCTGGAATTCTGTCCGCCGAATCCGAAAGCGTTTGACATTGCGATCTTCACATCTTTCTTTCTCGCTGTATTCGGAACGTAGTCGAGATCGCATGCGGGATCGGGTGTCTCAAGATTCAGGGTCGGAGGCACCATTCCCTCCGTTACCGCCTTTACGCAGGCGATCGTCTCCGTCACGCCACCGGCACCCATCATGTGGCCGGTCGTACCCTTGGTGGATGAGATTGCGATACTGTCCGCCGCGTCGCCGAAGAGCGTGCGGATTGCCTTGGTCTCGATCACATCACCCATGGGAGTAGAGGTTCCGTGTGTATTGATATAATCTACATCCGCAGGCGCAATTCCGGCCTTGTTGATGCAGCTTCTCATACAATGGATCGCGCCGATTCCTTCCGGATGCGGTGAGGTTACATGGTATCCGTCCGTGCTGTTGGCAAATCCAAGGAGTCTGGCATAGATCTTTGCTCCTCTTGCTTTTGCGTGGTCCTCGGTCTCTATAATGACGGCGCCGCCGCCCTCACCCATAACAAAGCCGTCGCGATTTGCGTCAAAAGGTCTTGACGCATGCGCCGGGTCGTCATTGTTGGTGGAAAGCGCATGTGCCGCGGAAAGTCCCAGGATGTTAAGCGGCGTGGTTGCCGCCTCCGCGCCGACACAAACCATCACGTCCGCCTCGCCGCTCTTGACAAAAAGTGCGCCGGCCGTGATTGCATCGGCGCCCGATGAACAGGCTGTCGTCACTGTGACGCTCGGTCCGTGAAATCCTTTGGCAATGGCTATCTGCGCTGCTCCGATATTGCCGATCACCTTCGGGACAAATCGAGGGCTCACCTTGGTATGCACGCCCTTGGAGATGCCGTCCTGCGTCTCTGAAATGGTGGCAAGTCCCGCAAATGCGGTTCCGAAGGAGATACCGATTCTCTCTGCCGTTACACCCTTCGGTTCATTGTCCGTGCCGAAAGTGCCGGAAAGTCCCGCGTCGACAAGTGCCTCCTCTGCAGCCGCATAGCCGTACTTCATAAAGAGGTCAAGTTCTCTTGCCTTCTTTTTATCCATAAACTGCAAAGGATCAAAACCCTTAACCTCTGCCGCAATTTGCACCGGAAGTCCGGACGCATCGAACCTGGTAATCTTGCCCACGGCACTCTTACCGTCGATCAATCCCTTCCAAAACGCATCTACGCCGATGCCGCAGGGCGTAACCGCGCCCATTCCCGTTATCACAAGTTGATTGCTCATTCGCTTCTCCTTTTTACGATTCGTCCTTTTCCCAGTCTTTAGCCTTGATCTCCGCTCTGCGGATCTTACCGCTGGCCGTCTTGGGAAGTTCCTTCACAAATTCCAGAATCTTCGGTCTCTTATAGGAAGCAAGTGTTCCTTTCAAAACTTTCATCATCTGCTTTTTCAGGCTGTCTGTGCCCTCAGCTTCATCCGTAAGCACAACGCTTGCTTTGATCGCCTGTCCCCGGATAGGGTCGGGTACAGATGTCACGGCACACTCAAGCACATGCGGCAGCTTCATGATCTCATTCTCGATCTCGAAAGGTCCGATACGATAACCGGCCTGCTTGATCACATCATCCACGCGTCCCACATACCAGTAGTAACCCTCATCGTCATAGTATGCCGTATCACCCGTATGATAATAGCCTTTGTAGACCACGTTTTCCGTGCGCTGTTCATCCAAATAATAACCCTTAAAGAGTCCCGGCGGCATGCCGTCCTTCACGCGGATGCAGATCTCGCCGGTCTCTCTCTCATCACAGGGCGTTCCGTCCGCGCGCAGAAGCTCCACTGCAAACTGCGGATTGGGACGTCCCATAGATCCCGGATGCGGTGTCTGACCCTCCAGGTTTCCGATGATCAGTGTGCTCTCCGTCTGACCGAATCCCTCCATGATCCGAAGGCTGGTCTCCTTATAGAACTTCTCAAAGATTTCCGGATTCAGTGCCTCTCCGGCGGTTGTCACCGCAGAAAGCGAGGACAGATCATAATCCTTCAGTTTCATATGCACCAGCACGCGGTATACCGTCGGCGGTGCGCAGAAAGTGGTAATGTGATACTTCCCGATCATATTCAGGATATCATTTGCCACAAATTCATCGTAATCATAAGTAAAGATCGCCGCCTCGCAGAGCCACTGTCCGTAGAACTTGCCCCAGAGTGCCTTCGCCCATCCCGTATCCGCAATGGAAAGATGCATGCCGTTTGGATCGACCCTGTGCCAGAAGCGTGCGGTCACGTAATGTCCGAGACCGTACTTATGGCTGTGCTCCGCAATCTTCGGATAGGATGTCGTACCGGAGGTGAAGTACATCAGCATGGTGTCATCTCCGCCTGCGGCATTCGAAGGCCGCTTCCACTCCTCGGAGAAGAAGCGAATATCGCGGTTAAAATTTCTCCAGCCCTTCATCACGGCGCTTCCCACCATAATTTTGGCCTTCATACCTTCGTAACTCTTGCAGGCCTTATCCACTTCCTCCGCACAACGTCCGTCCGCCGTACACAGAATCGCAGACACCTTCGCCGCCTTAAATCTGTACTCAAAGTCCTTCCTCACAAGCAGGAAGGTTGCGGGAATCGCCACCGCACCGATCTTATGAAGCGCAAGCATTGCGATCCAGAACTGATAATGTCTCTTCAGAACCAGCATCACGCGATCGCCCTTCTTGATCCCGAGATAACGAAAGTAATTGGCTGCGCGGTTAGAGTACAGCATCAGATCCCGAAAGGTAAACCGACGTTCCTTTCCGTCCCGGGCCACATGCAGCATGGCAAGACGATCCGGCTGCTTCTTGCCGAGCCCATCAATCACATCGTACGCAAAATTGAACCGCTCGATATCATGGAATTCAATTTTCTGCAGAACGCCCTGTTCATCCACACAGGTACTGATGTACTTTCCTGCAACTCCCGGTTCCTTTTTTGTCGTCATTTTTCCCATAAAAAGGCCTCTTTCAAATAAAAACAGTTTTCAAAATAAGTTCATGTAGTTTTTAAAACTACATGAAATTTTAATCTTCCGCACGTTAAATGTCAACTGTTATCGTTCAATCCCCGTCCGAGCCGGAACTCCTGCATCAAACGGATGCTTCTCCTTCACAAAATGCGTCACGTAATCCGCATGCGCAAGCAGAGTTTCCGAAGCCTGCGCGCCCGTGAGCACCAGTTCGTTCTTCTCGCCCGCAAGCTCTATCAATGAAAGGAGCTCGTCCTCCGAGACAAAGCCGTGTCTTTCCGCGTGAAGAACCTCATCAAGCACGATCAGACTTACGACATCCTCCGCATCGGGCTTCGTACTGCAGGGTGCGCCCATGCGCAGTTTCACCTGCGCAAGCAGACTCTCGCAGATCTCCGCAGTCTTACGCTTCTGCTCCTCCGTCATGTTCCGTGTAAAGCCGTAACTGATCGGCGGATGTATCAGACAGACACCGGGCAGATTCCGCAGGGCGGAGATCTCGCCGGAACTTCCGTCCTTTAAAAACTGGACAAAGCACACGGGGATGCCGCGACCCGCCGCACGCACCGCTAGGCCTGTCGCCGCGGTTGTTTTGCCTTTTCCGTTGCCGTAGTAGATGTGTGTCATGGTTGCTCCTCTTC
>CAMOHF010000122.1 GCA_946614685.1 uncultured Clostridia bacterium
GGCTCGAACCCCGCACACCCTGATTAAGAGTCAGGTGCTCTACCAAATGAGCTAGTGGCCCGTATTCACTTCCGCGTTCTCACGAACACAAACGGAATTATATAACATGCATTCATGAAATGCAAGTACTTTTTTCCTTTTTTTGAAAAGATTTTTTCGAGCCCTTGTTTTTCAACGGAACACGGTATTCTCTCACATGATTGACAAGCAACTTTCATCCGCATATAATTGCATTCATAATATAGAAAGAAACGGCAGGTAACTATCATGATCGTCGGAATCGTCGGATTGGGACTGATCGGTGGCTCGATCGCAAAGGCGTACAGCATGTACGACGAGCACCATTGTCTCGCCTACAACAGAAGCAAAGAAACATTAGAGAAAGCCATGGCGGAGCAGGTCGTGGATGAAGCGCTGACCGAGAAGAATATCTCTTCCTGTGATATCATCTTCGTTTGTCTGTATCCTGAGGCTTCCATAGAGTATTTAAAGAAGATGGGACCGCATATCGGCAAGAAGCCGCTGGTGATTGACTGCTGCGGTATCAAGGGACTGGTGTGTGAGGAGTGCTACAAGCTGTCCCATGAGATGGGATTTACCTTCCTGGGAGGACACCCGATGGCCGGTCGCCATTTCTCCGGCTATGATTACAGCACGTCGAATCTCTACAACGGAGCGTCCATGGTACTTGTTCCGGAGGATCTTTCGGACACGGCTATCATCGAGCGTGCCAAGAAACTGTTGGATCCCCTGCACTTCGGTAAATTTACCGTCTGCGATGCAAAACGCCATGACGCCATGATCGCCTTCACATCCCAGATGGCGCATGTCGTATCCAACGCATATGTGAAAAGCCCTACGGCGAAGAATCACGACGGATTCTCGGCGGGAAGCTACAAGGATTTAACCCGTGTGGCCTGGCTGAACGAGGATATGTGGACGGAACTGTTTCTGGAAAACCGTGATGCCCTTTTGTTTGAACTTGACTCCTTCATCGGTTCCATGCAGGAGTACCGTGATGCCATCGAGAAGCGCGATGCAGAGCGGCTTCGTGCGCTGCTTGCCGATGGTAAGAAAGCGAAGGCAGAGATCGACGGCGTACACTGAGAATATTCCCTTGACAGATAGAAACCGCTGTTGTATATTGAACAAAAGCAACACACAATGAATCAAAAGGAGATTAATCACATGTTTGAAAAGTTGAGAGACATTATTTCAGAGCAGCTTTCCGTAGATGCAGCAGATATCGAGTTATCTACATCCTTCAAGGACGATCTCGGCGCTGACTCCCTTGATCTTTATGAGCTTGTTATGGCTATCGAGGAGGAGTACAATTGCGAGATTCCTTCCGACGACGTAGCAAACATCTCAACCGTTGAGGACGTTATCAAGTACCTCAAGGACAACGGCATCGAGGAATAATCTTCTCACTGCTAGATGATGTAAGCGCCGCCATTGATGGTGGCGCTTTCTTAATATCCGGAGACATCGTATGGACAGAGATCGAATTATAATCAGAACAAGTATTATAGGCATCATCGCGAATGTATTTCTCGCGTCTTTCAAGGCGTTGATCGGACTTTTGTCGAATTCCATCGCCATTGTCCTTGACGCCGTGAACAACTTAAGCGACGTTCTTTCTTCCGTGATCACCATTATCGGAACGAAGCTTGCGAGCAAGGAACCGGATAAGGACCACCCTTTGGGACACGGCAGGGCAGAGTATCTCTCGACGATCGTTATCGCGGTTTTGGTTTCCTACGCAGGTATCGCATCCCTGATCGAGTCGGTCAAGAAGATCGCGGTGCCCCGTACACCGGACTACAAGGCTGTCGGCCTGGTTATCATAGCGGTTGCGGTTGTGGTGAAGATCCTGCTCGGATTATACGTGAAAAAAACCGGAAAGCAGCTCAACGCTCACACACTGATCGCATCCGGACAGGATGCGCTGCTTGACTCGGTGATCTCCGCGTCAACCCTTGTGGCAGCGCTCATCTTCGTCTTTTTCCACGTAAGTCTCGAGGCCTGGCTCGGCGCTGTCATCTCTCTCATTATCATTAAATCCGGTTATGAGATGATCAATGAAGCCATCAGCAACATTCTCGGCAAACGTGTCGACATGGAGCTTGCAAAGTCCTTAAAGCAGGAAATCTGTGCGTGCAGCAACGACATTTTCGGTGCATACGACCTGGTGCTTCACGATTACGGTCCGAACCGCATGATCGGCTCCGTACACATTGAGATTCCCCACGATTATACGGCAGAGAAGATCGATGCCTTAACCAGACGGGTACAGCGTAAGATCTACGAACAATTCGGCGTGGTGCTGGCCGGAGTCAGCATCTATGCCAAGAATTCATCCGACGACGAGATCGTGCGTGCGGAACAGCAGATTCGACAGATGATCGGCGAGAAGGAATATGTGCTTCAGATGCACGGGTTCTTCCTCGACAAGGAGGAGAAGCGCATCGTATTCGATGTGATCGTAGACTTTGATGCGCCGGATGCGGAGGCGGTTATTCGCAGTGTCCGCGAGACGGTGCAGGTTGCGTATCCCGGCTATCAGATCGAGATCACGATGGACAGGGATACATCGGATTGACGGGACGAAAAAGGGCTTTTTTGCCCGAAAGAGGGATTGAAGAAAGACCCGAAATGAAGTACAATACACATATGTATGAATACATTTAAGAGGCGGGATAATTATGGATGATACAGTGATTCTGGTTGCAGAAGAGACTTGTGAGCTGATCGGCAAAAAGCCGCATTCTCACAGAGTTCGAAAGCTATATGTATCCCTCGATATGAGGATTGACGAGTTTGATCTGTCCGGTAAGCAGACGCTCGGACGTGCGACAGCCGGCAATATGCCGGATATTGCAATCGCGAGTCCCTTTGTTTCGAGACACCACGGATATTTCGAGGTTACGGAAGAAGGAGCCAATTATACGGCAGAGCAGACGACCAACGGCACCTTTTTGAACGGCGAATTCGTTGCGCCCGGACAGACCGTGGCATTAAAAGACGGAGACAGACTCTGTATCTCCGTGAAGAAGGGCAATCGCGAGGAAGAAGGCGTGGTATTTAACTGTGCATTTACCGAGGAGCGAAGCAGTGTCTTCCGTTCTTTGATCTCAGCCGCACAGGATGACCTGACCGGCGTTTCCACACGAGAGGTGTTTCGCGGCTGGTTTGCCCAGAAGCGTTCCGAGCATGCGCTTGGCTCTGCGTGCCTGTTTGTGCTTGATGTAGACCATTTCAAGAATATCAACGACAGTTACGGACACATTTCCGGCGATCATGCACTCTCCATGCTCGGCAAGGAGATCCTGGAGCTTCTGCTTGACAAGTATTCCGTCTGCAGATGGGGCGGAGACGAGTTTGTGGGCGTGATCTTCCTGCCTGCCGACGAAGCGAAGGAAGCCATGCTGTCCCTGTGTAAGAAGATTTCCGAGATAAAAATAGACGGTCAGTACAGAATGACCGTCAGTGCCGGATTGGCAGATCTTGGCAGACTTGAGCCCGATGTAACACTTGATGATGTGATCGGCATGGCCGATAAGGCGCTCTACTACTCCAAGGAGAGCGGACGAAATACGGTGAGTGTCTACCACGGTTAGAAGAGCTCGCCGAGAAAGCAGACTTTCGGTTCATCGGCTTCATAGTCCCAGCTGTGATAGGAACCGCCTTCGCAGAAGCGGACCTGCGGGCATGTGGCGCACCTTGTGTTGCGCGCGGAAAGCGGTGTTCGAAAGATCTCAAATCCATGATTCCAGACATCTGTAAAGCTGTCCCGGGTGATATTGCCCTGGACAGTTTTTTTGTTGCGCGGGATATCGAGGCACGCCGTGATATCTCCGGTTTCCGTGATCCCGGCCACATATATGCCGGCGTTGCACAGAAAGTACCAGTCCCTCACCTCGGCTTCATAGTCGAGCCCGAGAAAATGGCAGCAGGAATAAGTGACGGGGATCTTTTGCTCGCGCTTTGCCTTGATGAAATCAAGAAGCCGACGATTGTCTTCCGTAGTAAGAAGCATCTCGGGGTGCTCCAAGGCTCTGCCGATGGGCTCTAAGCCGGTGAGACGCCACTCATTGATGTCCACCTCGGAGAATATGTCGAATAGCGCGTCAAGCTCGCTGATGTTCTCATGGTTGACCACTGTGGTGACCATGATGGAAGAAAATGCGTCGACGTCGATCAGGTTTTGGATGCCGGCCATCGCTTTCTCGTAGCCGCCGGGTAACCCTCTGTATCGATCGTGGGTTTCCGGAAGACCGTCGATGCTTACGGAGATGGTGCGCATGCCCGTGTCGGCAAGCTTCTCTGCGACCTCGGGTGTGATCAGGGTGGCATTGGATGTCATGCCCCAGTGAAAGCCGAGGTCCCGGATGAAAGCGGTCAGTCGGAAGAAATCCGGATAAAGCAGCGGCTCTCCGCCGGTGATGGCGATGTAGGGGGCGGTGCTGAATTCGTCTTTGATATCTTCCATGAAGGCTTCGAGCGTTTCGACGGGGAGTCCGTCGGGCTTTCCGGGCGTGCAGCGGCTGCCGCAGTGAAAACACGCCTCGTTGCATGCAAGCGTAAGCTCCAGAAAAAGCTGCCGAAGTTCGGGTGACTTCCGCAGCTTGTCTCTGTGATCCGCAAGCGTATGCAGGTTTTTGATTTTGATTTCTTCTTTGGTCAGTTGCATGTTGATCAGGGCATGTCCTCGGGCGGACCGTATACGTCTTCGTTCTTGTTTTGGTTGACGGAAGGCGCC